>JBJTTE010000035.1:0-3544 GCA_046080005.1 Erythrobacter sp. | reverse complement strand
CGGGCGAAACTGAACATGAAGAGGCCCGGCGCTCTCATGAGCTGCCGGGCCTTTTTTGTGTGAGGGTAGGGCACCTCGAAGGGCCGATCGACAGTCGTTTCACGGTCATGTAATTTCCTGTCCACAGCCCCTTGCCAGAATCCAACACGCCCCGTATAGGCGCGCATCCCCGACGGAGATTCGTCTCCTGACGGCACGAGTTTTGAGGAAGGCCGCCCGCTCTCGGGACACCGGATGCATGCGGGCCGGTCTTTGTTTTTGGGAAATGCTGGGCAACCGGCGGATCCTTGGCTCTTTCGCATCGGTAGTAGGACATGGAAGCTCAGAATATCCGTATTCGCCTCAAGGCGTTCGACCACCGCGTTCTCGACCAGGCGACTGGTGAGATCGCTGATACGGCCCGCCGCACTGGCGCTCTTATTCGTGGCCCCATTCCCCTGCCGACGCGGATCGAGAAGTTCACCGTGAACCGCGGCCCGCACGTCGACAAGAAGTCGCGCGAGCAGTTCGAGGTGCGCACCTACAAGCGGCTGCTCGACATCGTGCAGCCCAACGCCCAGACGGTCGATGCGCTGATGAAGCTCGATCTGGCTGCCGGCGTGAATGTTGAGATCAAGCTGGCGTAAGCCAGTCGAAATGCCCCTTGCTCTGGCAGGGGGCCTCTATCGTTGGAGCCATCGAGGCTCCGCCTGACGATAGGGTGGATACCGCCGGATAACTATCCGGGCTGCGTCCCCCGTCTCGCTCCAGCGCCCTTGCGGCATGCGGAGCACTCAGCCCGGACGGGGCGATGCATGACAATTCGGGCTGAACGGGGCTGCGGGCTTTGGCGCGAGGTCTCACATGCACCTTGCAGATGGTCTGCCGGGTGCCTCTGTTAAGGAGTGAAGTGACGATGCGCACCGGCGTTATCGCAAAGAAAGTCGGGATGACCCGCCTCTTCCAGGAGGATGGACGGCACGTGCCCGTGACCGTTCTCGCGCTGGAAGACTGCCAGGTTGTTTCGCACCGCACCGCCGACCGCGATGGCTATTTCGCGGTCCAGCTTGGGGCGGGCGAAGCCAAGCAAAAGAACGTTGCCAAGCCGCAGCGTGAACATTTCGCCAAGGCTGAGGTTGGCCTCAAGAAGCAGGTTGCCGAATTCCGTGTCGAAAGCGCAGAAGCGCTCGTCCCGGTTGGCGCCACGATCAGCGCCGAGCACTTCATTGCCGGGCAGATGGTCGACATCACCGGCCATACGCAGGGCAAGGGTTTTGCCGGTGCGATGAAGCGCTGGGGCTTCGGTGGCATGCGCGCCACTCACGGCGTTTCGATCTCGCACCGTGCCCACGGTTCGACGGGTAACCGCCAGGATCCGGGCCGCGTGTTCAAGGGCAAGAAGATGGCTGGCCACATGGGCGACCGGCAACGCTCCCAGCAGAACCTCGAAATCTTCCGCACCGATGCGGAGCACGGTCTGCTGTTCGTCAAGGGCTCGGTTCCGGGTGCGAAGAACGGCTGGCTGCTCGTGCGTGATGCGGTGAAGCTGCCGCTTCCCGAAGGCCTGCCGTTCCCCGGTGCCGTGCTCGACACAAAGGCCCCGGTGGCTGACGAGACCCCCGTGGCCGTGGAAGCCGTCGAAGCCGACGTGCCCGCTATCGAAGAAAACACCTCTAGTGAAAATGGGGAAGGCTGAGCCATGAAGATCAAGGTTCAGAACATCGAGGGCAAGGCCTCGGGCGACATCGAACTGTCGGATGACGTGTTCGGCCTCGAGCCGCGCGCTGACATCCTGCATCGTGTGGTGACCTGGCAGCTTGAGAACCGCCGCGGCACCGCCCGCCCGACGCGCGAGCGTTCGGACGTGGCTCGCACCGGCAAGAAGTTCGGCCGCCAAAAGGGCGGTGGTACGGCCCGTCACGGCGATCGTCGCGCCCCCATCTTCATCGGCGGTGGTAAGGCTCACGGTGCACGCAAGCGTGACTTCGAGCAGTCGCTCAACAAGAAGGTCCGCGCGCTTGGTCTCAAGATGGCGCTTTCGACCAAAGCCAAGGGCGGCCTCGTGGTTATTGACAGCCTCGAGCTCAAGGACGCCAAGACCAAGGCATTGAAGGGCCACCTCACCAAGGCTGGTCTGACGGGCAAGGTGCTGGTGATTGACGGTGAGCAGGTCGATGCGGGCTTCAAGAAGGCTGCAGGCAATCTGCCGGGCATCAACGTGCTCCCGGCGATCGGCGCCAATGTCTACGACATCCTCAACCACGACACCTTGGTGCTGACCAAGGCCGCTGTGGAAAAGCTGGAGGCGCGCTTCAATGGCTAAGAAGCAGACCATCGATGCGCGTCACTATGATGTGATTATCGCGCCGCATATCACCGAAAAGTCGACCCTCGCGTCGGAGCAGAATGCTGTGGTCTTCAAGGTCGCTGGCAACGCGACCAAGCCGCAGATCAAGGAAGCGATCGAGGCGATCTACGACAAGAAGGTCGTCGCCGTGAACACCCTGATCCAGAAGGGCAAGACCAAGCGCTGGAAGGGCAAGGCCTATCAGCGCAGCGACGTGAAGAAGGCCATTGTCACCCTCGCCGAGGGTGAAATGATCGACATCACCAGCGGTATCTGAGGCCAAGGGACAGGACACGAACAATGGCACTCAAGAACTACAAGCCGACCAGTCCCGCCCGCCGCGGCCTGATTCTGGTCGACAAGACGGCGCTCTACAAGGGTAAGCCGGTCAAGGCGTTGACCGAAGGCAAGCGCAAGACTGGTGGCCGCAACAACAAGGGCCATGTCACCTCGCGTAGCATTGCTGGTGGTCACAAGCAGAAGTACCGCTTCATCGACTTCAAGCGTCGCAGGTGGGATATGCCGGCGACCGTCGAGCGTCTGGAGTATGACCCGAACCGCACGGCTTTCATCGCACTGGTGAAGTACGAAGACGGGGAACAGGCCTATATCATCGCCCCGCAGCGTTTGGCCGTTGGTGATCAGGTGATCGCTGGCGAGAAGGTCGATACCAAGCCGGGCAATGCGATGCTGCTTGGCCAGATGCCGGTTGGCACGATCTGCCACAATGTCGAGATGAAGCCGGGCAAGGGCGGCCAGATCGCCCGTTCGGCCGGCACCTATGTGCAGGTCGTCGGCCGTGACCGCTCTTTCGTGATCGTCCGCCTGAACTCGGGCGAGCAGCGTTACCTGCGCGCAGACTGCATGGGCACGGTGGGTGCGGTGTCGAACCCTGACAACGCCAACCAGAACTTTGCCAAGGCCGGTCGTGGCCGCTGGATGGGCAAGCGTCCGTTGACCCGCGGCGTCGCCAAGAACCCGGTCGACCACCCGCATGGTGGTGGTGAAGGCCGCACCTCGGGTGGCCGTCATCCGGTGACCCCGTGGGGCAAGCCGACCAAGGGCGCCCGCACACGTCACAACAAGCAGACGGACAAGATGATCATCCGTTCGCGTCACGCGAAGAAGAAGAGGTAAGAGACGATGGCACGTTCCGTCTGGAAAGGTCCGTTTGTCGAGCTGAGCCTGTTGAAGAAGGCTGAAAGCGCGCAGGAAGCG
>JBJTTE010000034.1:0-8608 GCA_046080005.1 Erythrobacter sp. | reverse complement strand
CATTTCAGCGACTTGGACGTGGCGACCCGCAGGCTCATCAAAGGTCGAGGAGATCACCTCGCCGTTCACCGAACGCTGCATATCGGTCACTTCCTCGGGGCGTTCATCGACCAGCAGGACGATCAGGAACACCTCAGGGTGATTGTCAGTGATCGCCTTGGCAATGTTCTGCAGCAACACCGTCTTACCCGTACGCGGAGGGGCAACGATCAATGCGCGCTGACCCTTGCCTTGTGGGGCAATGATATCGATCACCCGCGCGCCCTTGTCCTTCACGGTGGGGTCAAGCGTGTCGAGGTTCAGCTTTTGCTCGGGATAGAGCGGCGTCAGGTTGTCGAAATTGGTGCGCAGACGAACCGCATCGGGATCATCGAAGTTGACCTTGGCGAGGCTGGTCAAGGCGAAATAGCGCTCACCATCGCGCGGCGCACGGATCTCGCCTTCGACGGTATCGCCCGTCCGCAGCCCCCAGCGGCGCACCTGATTGGGAGAGACATAGATATCGTCGGGCCCGGCGAGGTAATTGACTTCAGGGCTGCGCAGAAAGCCAAAGCCATCCTGAAGGACTTCAATAGTCCCGATCCCCATGATCTTATCTTCGTATTCCTCGTCCTCGGCCAGCTCGCGCAGAATCGAGAAGAGCAGATCCTGCCGGCGCATGGTCGAGGCGCCCTCAACTCCCAACTCTTCCGCCATAGCGACCAGCTCGGCCGGGGTTTTTCGTTTTAAGTCTTTAAGATGCATTATGATATTCCGAAAGTCAGGAGTGGCCGGATGGTCAGTGCCGCCCTTGCTGGACGGTGCCTCTGAGTAAGGGGCTGGGCTTGGAGAAAGCAGACCTGTGGAAGCGGACTACCGCTTCGGAACCGGATTGGTGGGCACGGAATAGAAGTGCGGCCGGATAAGGTCAATCTGCGATTGCGTCATCCCGACCCAAGATCAGAACGGTTTGAGATAGACCAATGCGACGATCAGCACGAGCAGCAGCCCCGGCACCTCACCCACCATGCGCAGGGTCCTTTCGCTCAAGGGCCGTTCACCGCGCGCCATTTTCTTTGTCTGGGCGACCAGCCAGCCATGAAAGCCGGTCATCGCCAGCACCAAGGTGAGTTTGGCGTGGAGCCAGCCCTCGGAAAACCATCCGCCGGACCATGCCATCGTCAATCCAAGAACCCAGACGATAATCAAGCTTGGGGTCAGGATGATCTTGCGCAGCTTACCCATGCGGGTTGCCCACTTGGCCTCAACCTCAGAGCCCGGCGCGTGATCGAGCATGTAAATGCACTGGCGCGGGAGCATGAATAGGCCAGCCATCCAGAACACCATGAAGATCACGTGCCCGGATTTGAGGAATAGGTAGATGGAGGAGAGCAGTTCCTGCACCAGATCAGCCCCTTAGCGCCACAAGAAGTTCCTCAACATGCGCGATCGGCGTGAACTGCCCAATCCCATGGCCGAGGTTGAAGACATGCGGGCGATCTTCGAAAGCCCGGATGATCGTACCCGCCCGGTCTTGCAAAGCCGCACCACCAGCCTCGACCAGCAACGGATCGAGATTGCCCTGCACCGGCATCCCCTCGGGCAGGCTCGCGTGGACCCAGGCCGGATCGAGGGTCTCGTCTAGGCCAACGGCATCCACGCCGGTCTCCCGCGCGTAGGCAGGAAGCTTCGCACCCGCGCCCTTGGGGAAGCCGATGACCGGGGTGTCAGGATGGCTTTGCTTAAGCTTGGCCGTGATTGCCGCATTGGGGGCGATCACCCACTTTTCGAATTGATCAGGCGCAAGACTACCCGCCCAGCTATCGAACAGCTGAACAGCTTCAGCCCCTGCATCAATCTGCCCGCGCAAATAGGTGACTGATACATCGATGATCGCGTCGATGATGGTTTGCAGGCGGGCTGGATCGCGATAGGCGAGCAACCGTGCAGGACCATGATCCTTGGACCCCTCGCCCGCGATCATATAGGTCGCAACGGTCCAGGGGCTGCCCGCAAAGCCAAGCATCGTCACCGCCGGACCGATCTGCTCACGCGTGAGCCGAACGGTCTCGTAGACTGGCTCGAACCGCTCGAACGCCGGTGTGAAGGATTCGAGCCCCGTCTCCAGCAATGTGGGCGAGAGATGCGGCCCCTCTCCAGCAGCAAAGGTAAGTCCTTGTCCCATCGCGTGCGGGACAATCAGGATATCCGAAAACAGGATTGCCCCGTCGAACCCGAAACGGCGGATCGGTTGAACCGTAATCTCCGCCGCAGCCACGCTGTCATAGACCAACTCGAGAAACCCGCCCTTTTCAGCGCGTAGCTCTCGATATTCCGGCAGATACCGCCCAGCCTGACGCATGAGCCATACGGGTGCGATGGGCTGGCGGATACTTTTGAGCGTATCGAGAAGTGGACCTGGCATAGGGTTCCTTAAAGCAAATCAATTCAAATTATAGAAGGATGGATGGATTTAGTTGGCCCTGTGGAAAGCGGGAATTACCGGTCGATCCCCGGTTACCCCCAGATCCCATATATGGCTGCAGCCCCCACCGAATCCGCATGGATTGGACGTCAAGCTGACCTTATCCGCAGTCTTCACAGCCTGTCGACAACACTTGTCCCATGTGCGCAAATACCCAAGTGAAAAGGCGAGGAGTGGGTAGGAAAATCGCTCCGCAGCTTGTCCATCAGCTCCTCCCGTGGTTTATGCCGCCCACTATCCACAGGCGCTCAGGGATGAACCGATTGAACCTGCACCTTGTATCGGATTCGACTGGCGAAACGCTCGAGATGATCGCCAAGGCCGCGCTCGCGCAGTTCGATAACCCTACGGTAAACCGCCATTTCTGGCCGATGGTGCGGTCCCTTCAGCATCTCGACCGGATAGTGCCGGATCTCGCAGCCCATCCTGGTCTGGTGCTATACACGCTGGTGAACCCCGACACGAGGAAGCGTCTCGAGGAGCACTGCCGCCATCTCGGCCTGCCTGCGGTCCCTGTGCTTGACCAGGTGACGAGCGTTCTGGAATCGCAGCTCGGGCAGGAGGCGCACGGGCGCCCTGGCCGTCAGCACATGATGGATGAGACCTACTTCCGACGGGTCGCTGCGATCCAGTACACGATCGCGCATGATGATGGCATCGGGCATGAGGAGTGGGAGCAGGCCGATATCGTGCTGGTCGGCGTTTCGCGTTCCTCGAAGACCCCGACTGCGATTTATCTCGCCAATCGCGGCTATAAGGTCGCCAACATCCCGTTGGTGGTGGAAAGCCCGCCAAACAGGGCGCTGTTCGGGCTGCGCCACCCTCTGGTCGTAGGCCTGACCGCTAGCCCCGAACGGCTTGTCCAAGTCCGACGCAACCGTCTGTTATCGCTCAATGAAGCGACCGAAACGGCCTATGTTGATAATGACCGCGTAAAGGCCGAGGTGCAGTTTGCGCGGCGCTTGTTTGGTGACAATGGCTGGCCGGTGATTGATGTAACCCGCCGCTCGATCGAGGAGACTGCTGCCGCGGTGATCCGGCTGACCCAGGACCGCGAGCGGCGCCCTGGGGGAGACAGCGGCGGCGCCAAGCCGATATGAGCGACGTCTTCCCTTTGATTTTGGCCAGCAAATCCGCCTCACGCCGAGCCATGCTTGACGCTGCCGGCGTCGCTTACGCCAGTATTCCTGCCGATATTGATGAGCGTATGGTCGAGGCCGGACTTCAGGGGGCCGCGCCTGCCGAGGTCGCGGAGGCTCTCGCGGTCGCCAAGGCTGCTGCAGTGGCTGCGCTTAACCCGCAAACCCTTGTTTTGGGATCAGATTCGCTCGTGGTCTGCGCGGGGCGCCGGTTTGACAAGCCGGGTTCGCGCGAGGAAGCGGCCGAGCACCTGCGGTTCTTCTCGGGCAGGGTGATGGAGCTGCATTCTGCCGCCGCGCTGGTCAAGGATGGGGGGTGCCACTGGAGCCATGCGAGCCTCGCTCGCCTTCATGTGCGTGCCCTATCGGACGAATTTATCGAACATTATCTGCGTCTTGAATGGCCTGCTATTGGCCACACCGTTGGCGCGTTCCGGATCGAGGGGCGAGGCGTACAACTCTTCACCCAAATCGAAGGCGACCAGTTCACCGTGCTCGGGAAGCCGCTCCTGCCGCTCCTCGAGGCCCTGCGCGAGGAAGGGGTGCTGCTGGCATGACCCTTCCCTACGCCGAAGTCATCGGCGATCCCATCGCGCAGTCGAAGTCCCCGAAAATTCACAATTTTTGGCTTGCCAAACTCACGATAGCCGCTGACTACCGCGCCTGCCATGTCCGCCCTGAAGAGCTGGCCGATTACCTCACCAACCGCCGTGCTGATCCGCTATGGCGCGGGTGCAATGTCACCATGCCGCACAAGCAGACGGTGATGCCCCATCTGGACCGAATTGACCCGCCCGCTGGCGAAATTGGCGCGGTTAACACGGTTCTGTGCGCGGCTGGCGGGGGTCTAAGCGGTACCAACACGGATGCAAGCGGGTTTCTGGAGCCGCTTAAACCCGACCTGAAAGCGGCACATTTTTTCCGCATGGCCCGGATCCTTGGCACCGGCGGTGCGGCGCGGGCGATTATTTCCGCTTTGGCAGGTGAGGGCTTCACGCTCGTGGTGGCAGGCCGCGATCCCGCCAAAGCGCGCGCCTTGCTCGACGAGCTTGCGCCGAAAGGCGAGCATCACGCGGTTGATATCGCCCATTTCGCGGGGGCGACCGACTTTGCCTTTGATGACCGCCAGGGCTGCCTTGATCTGGTGGTCAATGCCTCCAGCCTTGGGATGCAGGGCCAACCCCCGCTGCCATTCGATTGGAGCCACGCCCCGCCGGGCGCGATTGCCTATGACATCGTCACCGCGCCGCTCGACACCCCTTTCCTCCAAGCCGCACGCGCCAAGGGCCACCGCACCATTGACGGGCTAGCCATGCTGATCGGTCAGGCCGCAGTTGCATTCGAGAAATTCTTCGGCGCAGCCCCGCCCCGCGAACACGATGCCGAACTGCGGGAGCTGCTGTTGCGATGACCAAACCCACCATCATCGGCCTCACCGGCTCGATCGGCATGGGCAAATCGACTGTCGCGGCGATGTTTGCCCAAGGCGGTATCCCGGTGTTCGATGCCGATGCCGAAGTGCGCGCCATGCAGGGACCCGGCGGTGAACTGCTGCCGCCGATTGAAGCGGCCTTCCCCGGATCGACCGGTCCCGAGGGCGTCGACCGTGACCGCCTCGGCCAGCACGTCTTTGCCGACAAGGCAGCGCTGGCGCGGCTCGAGGCCATCGTCCATCCGGCAGTCGGCGCCAAACGTGCGGCTTTCCTTGCCGCCCATGCCGACAAGCGTGCGGTGGTGTTCGATATCCCGCTGCTGTTCGAACGCGGCGGCCACGAAAGCGTCGATCTCATTGTCGGGGTCTCTGCCCCACCCGACGTCCAGCGTGCCCGTGTGCTGGCACGCCCCGGTATGACCGAGCAGAAATTCGAGCATATCCTTGGGTTGCAACTGCACGATTCGGAGAAGCGCGCCCGCGCCGATCACGTCATCGATACCGGCACCTCGCTTGCGGAAACGGCCCAGCAGGTTGCAGGCCTGATTGCTTCACTTTGATTGCAACCAACGCTTGCAAGACTCACGACATCGGCAGATAATCCCCCAAATGCGTGAGGTCATTTTCGACACCGAAACCACCGGGCTTGATCCCAAGACCGGAGACCGCATGGTGGAAATCGGCTGCATCG
Organism: Erythrobacter sp.; assembly: GCA_046080005.1. Lineage (GTDB taxonomy): Bacteria > Pseudomonadota > Alphaproteobacteria > Sphingomonadales > Sphingomonadaceae > Erythrobacter. Next base: position 2,882 of record JBJTTE010000034.1, on the reverse strand, counting down.
AGATGGTGGGACGGGTCGAAACAGGCCGCACTTTCCACGCCTATTTCAACCCGGATCGCGATATGCCGGTTGAGGCGGAGCGGGTGCATGGCCTCTCATCGGCCTTCCTCGCCAGCAAGCCGCGTTTTACCGAATCCGCTGATGAATTGCTCGCTTTTCTCGGCGATTCGAACCTCGTTGCGCATAATGCAGGGTTCGATTTCGGCTTTCTCAACAATGAGCTCGCCCTGATCGGGCGCGAGGCGATCAGCATGGAGCGCATGGTCGACACTGTCGCCATCGCGCGGCGCAAGCACCCCGGCGCGAAGCTCAGCCTTGATGCGCTGTGCACGCGCTACGGGATCGATCGCAGCCACCGCATCAAGCATGGCGCCTTGCTCGATGCCGAATTGCTGGCGCAGGTCTATGTCGAGTTGACCGGCGGGCGGCAGATCGGTCTCGGGCTGGCCGATTCCGGCCCAGACGAGGCCTCGGCCGATGCTGCCGCCCTGCAACCTGCCACCAACGCGCCCTGGCACCGACCGCTTGCGGACAAGCCCCGGCGCGAACCTCGCCCTCATGTTGCCAGCCCGGAGGAGCTGGAACGCCACCGCGCATTTCTTGCCGGGATCAAGGACGCCATCTGGACCCGCTAAAGCCAGACGCGAGGCCATAGTTTCATATTGGGATCCTCAGCTTGAATAGGAGGACTGGATCACATGGATATACGAATTTCGGGCCACCAGATGGACACCGGCACTGCGCTGCAGGCGCACGCCTCGGATCGCCTCGGCGCAATCGTAGACAAGTATTTTGACCGTGCGCTGTCCAGCCACGTGACCTTCGGCAAGGCCCCTGCTGGTGCCTTTACCTGCGACATCATCACCCATGTGATGCAAGGACTGATCCTGAAGGCGCAGGGCACGGCGCATGATGTTCATGTCGCCTTCGATGATGCAGTGGGCAAGATCGAAAAGCAGCTGCGCCGCTACAAGCGCCGGCTGACCGATCGGCACGAACAAGCAGACCATGCGCGCGGCGAAGAAGAGGCTGCCTATACAATCTTCGCTGTTGAAGAAGACGACGAGCAAGAGATTATTGCGGATGCCCCGCTGGTGATCGCCGAAACCCGAGTCGATATCCCCACAGCTACCGTTGCTGATGCGGTAATGCTGATGGACCTCCGGCACACCACCGCGCTGTTTTTCAAAAACGCTGGCACGGGACGGCATAATATGGTCTATAGACGTGCCGATGGCTCGATCGGTTGGGTCGAGCCGAAATAGAGCGCAAAGCGAGCGTGCCGTAAGGGAATTGACCCGGGTTTTGGCGCTAGCTGCAAAGGCTCAGGCGGCGATGGCGGGAGGGGTTCCGCCTCGGACGGCAGTGCCCTGGCAAGGCACAACCGGCCCGATTTTCGCCGATCAAAGGCGTTTTTCAGGATTATAGTCGCAATGGACGTCAATCTGGCCCTCTCACCTCAAGCAATCGCTTTCGCCCGGCTTGACACCAAGCCCAAAGTGCTGGCGCGGACCGCGCAGCTGCTTGCCGAGGCCTATGGATTGCAAGAGCACGAGGTGCTCGAGAACCTTGAAGGACGCGAAGCGCTGGGCAGCACCGGGTTTGGGCGCGGGGTGGCAATCCCCCATTGCCGTGCGAAGGATCTGCGCCGTCCCAGTCTGGCGCTGATCCGGCTGGAAGCCCCGCTCGACTTCGCTGCCGCCGATGCCCGGCCCGTGACGCTGATCTGCGGGTTGGTTTCGCCTGAAAACGCCGGTGCGACCCATCTTCACGCGCTCGCCGCAATCTCGCGTCTGACGCGGGACGAGATCAAGATGCAGATGCTGGCTGATGCGCCCGATACCGAAGCGGTCTTTGCGCTTCTGACCAACCAATTCCTGCGCGACGCAGCCTGACCTTTCACGATTGCCGATGCCCCCGTCTGACGCATTTCCGGCGGCGAGCGGTGCCGAGCAGCATTACCGGGCGCTCGAACGCCTCTATGCCTCCGCTCCGGTCAACGCCAAGTTTGCCAGCCGTCTGCATATCCCTGGCGAGGGCCGCTCGCAGCTGAGCTTCACCGTGACGCCCGATGATTACCATGCCGCAGGCGCGGCGCACGGGACGATCTACTTCAAGATGCTCGATGATGCTGCCTTCTACGCGGCCAATAGTATCGCCACCGATCGCTTCCTTTTGACCACCAGCTTCAATCTGTTTTTCAGCAAGCCCTTGCGCACCGGCATGGTCACCGCAGAGGGCAGCTGGGTGAGTGGTCGCCGCCGGGTGTTCGTCGCCGAGGCGCGGCTGGTGGATGAAGAGGGCGACGAGATCGGGCGCGGCACCGGCACCTTCATGCGCTCGCGCATCGCTCTCTCAAGTCTGCCGGGCTATGCTGCGGGCGGGCCTTCCGGCCTCTGACCATGCAAGAACGCTTGCCCGCTCACCTTGAGGCGAGCGCAATTCTGCGTCTCGCCGAGAGCCAGGGTGGCTTTGCCACGGTGCTGGCCAAGGGGGAGCGTGATGCCGGGACAGTCCTCGTCGTAACACTGTGTCGCGGCGCGGCTGCGGCTCTATATGAAAGGATGCCGCAGCTCGACGGATCGCGCAAGTTTCTTGCTGCAAAGCGGGAGAATCATGAGAATCCTCAGGAATTTCCCGAATATCTGGCGGGGCGTCGGCGTCAGGACAGCGATATCTGGCTGATTGAGGTGGATATCGCGGATCCCGAACGCTTCGTCGCAGCCTTGAACGAATTGCGTTGACCCAAACGTAAGCCTGGCTATCGGCCCGCCCACTTCCTCGCGCAGGCTGGCGGGGCGGCAATTCGGCCTCATCAACCAGCACGCAGACGGGGGGCGGCCGGCAGGTCTTTTCGAACACCCATGCCCTTTGCGGGTTGG
>JBJTTE010000033.1:0-4884 GCA_046080005.1 Erythrobacter sp. | reverse complement strand
GCACTCAAGGCAGACGAGTGCCTGATTTACACCGATGTCGACGGCGTCTACACCACCGATCCCCGCATCGTCGCCAAGGCGAAGAAGCAGAAGGCGGTAACTTACGAAGAAATGCTCGAACTCGCCTCGGTCGGCGCCAAGGTGCTCCAGACCCGCAGCGTCGGTCTTGCGATGAAGGAAGGCGTGCGGGTGCAGGTGCTATCGAGCTTTATCGGCGAAGGCGCTCCGCCGGCCGATGACCTGCCCGGAACGATGATCGTCTCGGATGAAGAAATGGATGAATTGGTGGAGAAGGGCCTGATGGAACGCCAGCGTGTGACCGGCATCGCGCATGACAAGAATGAGGCCAAGGTAATCCTCACCCGCGTGCCTGACCGCCCCGGCGCAGTCGCCAACATCTTCGAGCCGCTCGCCGCCGCCAGCATCAATGTCGACATGATCATCCAGAACGTCGGGCGCGACAAAGGCGAGACCGATGTTACCTTCACCGTCCCGCAGTCCGATCTTGCCCGCGCGCAGGCGCTGCTCGAAGACCGGCGCAGCGCGATCGGTTTCAACCGCATCATCACCGACAATAAGGTCGCCAAGATCAGCGTTGTCGGTGTCGGCATGAAGAGCCACGCGGGTGTAGCCAGTTCGATGTTCCGCGCGATGTCGGATCGCGGGATCAACATTCAGGCAATCTCGACCAGCGAAATCAAGATTAGCGTGTTGATTGACGAGGACGAGACCGAGTTGGCGGTGCGCGTTCTGCACACGGCCTATGGGCTTGATGCGGTTAGCTGAAAGGCTACCCGGTTCAGCGACGTTAACCCTTTTGGGTGACTGTGCATTAACAATCCTTGCCAGACAGTAACTCTTGTCCTTTCCGGGCGCAGGAGTCGCATGCCATGGCCATCAAGGCCCATCTTGATCACTACGTTAGTGACACCAGCCAGCGCCGCGCCCCGCGCCGCGCGCTAAGGCTGGAGACCAGCTGTGTTGTCGCAGGAACCACGGGGCAGGGGCGCGAAGCCAATGTCACCATCCACAATATCTCGGCGGCGGGTCTGCTGCTGGAAACCGAGCTTAAGCTGGCCGAGGGCGAGGAGCTTGCCCTTGACCTGCCAGAAGCGGACACTGTGCTCGCCGCGGTCGTATGGCGCAGCGAGCGGCTTTATGGTTGCGCATTCGCACAGGCGCTTGGTCCGGCGGCGCTGGCTGCAGCCCAGCTGCAGAGCGTGGCACCGGAAGTGCCGAGCCAGCTGGTGGATCTCAAACCTCTTGGCGGCGCTACCCTCGGGGCGAGCGAGGTCTTCGGCTCGCGGCTCAATCGCTTACGGCGCGAGGCCGGTCTAACCCTCGCTGATGTCGCAGCTGCGCTCAGCGTGAGCAAGCCGACAGTCTGGGCGTGGGAGAAGGGCAAGGCCCGACCGCTCCCCGAGCGGCTTGACGCCATCGCCGCAGCGCTGGGCACTACGCCAGACCAGCTTGCCGTCAGCCCCGCTGCGAACGAGATCGACGCCGTGATCGCTGAATGCCGACTGCGCATTGCCGAAGCCAGCGGTGCAAGGCCGGAAGCCGTGCGGATTATGCTGGAGCTCTGATCCTCAGCGGTTCCCGCAGCTAGACGCCCTTACCTAATGCGAGCAACACGTATTGGAGAGATCGAGAAAATCCGAAATTATGGTAAATGAACTCGGCGACGATTCGGTTTTTAGCCAAGTTATCTTACATAATTTACAGTCATTTGCTGAATATCTCGTAGAATATTTCAATTTTGAAATATGGTCTAGCAAATTTGATAAACAGGCTATCCGAAAAGGGATCGGTCGGTGAAGCAATCGCGTGACCAGTGGGGCATTTTTCAATATGAAAATTGGTTTTGGCACGGTGGAAGGCCATATGCTGCATGGCCTGCTCGTAGAAATCTCAGATGATATTGTTATCAGGCTGGACCGGCAGGGCTTCATTATCCACGCATCGGCCAACATCGCTGACTTAGGCCTCAAACTCGCTTTGAGGCTACTGCCGCCGCACATTACCGACCTCGCTGAGCGCGATAGTGCCGCGTTGGTTGCCGCGCATATCGGTCCTGTGCTGGCGGGCCGCAGCCAGGTCGGCTGGGCCGAATTTCCGGTCGTTGCCTGCGAGGAACGCGAGACCTGCCGTGAGGCCCATTGTCAGCGCTGGTATGCGCTGCGGGCAAGGCCGCTACGCGATGCCGCAGGCATGCCCGATGGCGCGCTCTGCGTGAAGCGTTCGGTCCACCAGCTGCGTAGCCTCGAAGACGAACTGCAGGCCCGCGCGCTGACCGATCCGCTCACTGGCCTCGCCAACCGCCACACCTTCTGCGCCAGCCTGCGGCGGCATCTGGCCAAGGGCAGCGGGCAGACCCTCGCGATATTCGCGCTTGATGGAATGCGCGCGCTGCTGCTGCGCTATGGCCAACGCACCACCGATGAGGTGTTGTGGGGGTTCGCCAAGTTCCTTGAGACGATGGCACTGCCCGGCCACGAAATCGGCCTGCTCGACGAAGAGCGGTTCGCGGTGCTGTTGCCAGACATGACCGTAAGCGCGGCACGTGTGTGGGCGGAGGACGTTATCACGACTTTCTGCGCGCTGGCCGCGCCTGCCGCGCCCAAAGCGCCGCAACTCTCTGCCAGCGCCGGGCTGGCACGGGTCGAATGCACGGTCGACTGGACCTTGCGCGAGGCCGAACTGGCGCTGGTGCTCGCGCGTGCTGGGGGAGGGCGGCAAGTGGCGGTGGCAGGGTATCGCAGGGCGGCTTAGGCGCTTGATCGCGCTGATGCGCGGGGCGGGTGGTCAGCGCCAACAGAGATGGCACGCGCACAATCGCGGACTGGACTCGGCAACTGCGCTGACTAAACCCCCGCGCATGAGCCACATTGCCACCATCCTCCTGCTCGGTTCAGGCGAGCTGGGCCGCGAATTCGTCATTTCCGCCATGCGCCTTGGTGCGCGGGTGATTGCCTGTGACAGTTACGATAACGCCCCGGCAATGCAGCTCGCCGATGCGCGCGAGGTGTTCTAGATGCTCGACGGCGCGGCACTGCGGGCGGCGGTGGAGAAGCACCAGCCCGACCTGATCGTCCCCGAGATCGAGGCGATCCGCACCGAAGTGCTCGGAGATCTGGAAGCAGAAGGCTTCACCATCGTGCCGTCCGCGCGTGCGGCGCAGCTGACCATGAACCGTGATGCGATCCGCGATCTGGCGGCGGGCGAGCTGGGGCTGGTCACCTCGCAATATGGCTATGCGGAACGCTTCGCCGAGGCGCAGGCGGTGGCTGCGCGCATCGGCTATCCGCTGGTGATGAAGCCGGTGATGTCCTCATCGGGCAAGGGCCAGAGCAAGGTCGACACGCCCGAAGCCCTGGAGGCCGCCTGGAACTATGCCGTCGCCAATATGCGCGGCGACCGGGCGCGGGTGATCTGCGAGCAGTTCATCGCTTTCGATTATGAAATCACCCTGCTGACCATCCGCAACGCGTGCGGGATCAGCTTTTGCCCACCGATCGGCCACCGGCAGGAGCGCGGCGATTATCGCGAGAGCTGGCAACCCGCTGCGATGGGGCCGCAGGCCCTTGCCAAGGCGCAGGGCATGGCCGCCAAGGTCGTCGTGGCGCTGCAAGGTGGCGGGCGCGGCTGGGGGCTCTATGGGGTCGAGTTCTTTGTCAGAGGCGAGGAGGTGATCTTCTCCGAACTCTCCCCGCGCCCGCATGATACGGGCATGGTGACGCTCTCCTCGCAAGACCTGACCGAATTCGATCTGCACGCCCGCGCGATCCTTGGCTTGCCGGTGCCAGAAAGCATCGCTGCCCGTCCTGCCGCGTCGGCGGTGATCCTGGCGGATCGGGATTGCGAGGACTTCATCTTCGAAGGCCTGGGCGACGCGCTGACGATGGGCGATACCGATGTCCGCATCTTCGGCAAGCCTGTCACCCGACCCTACCGGCGCATGGGCGTGGCGCTTGCCCGCGCGGCTGACGCACCCGCCGCTGTCGACCTCGCCAAACGAGCCGCGGCTGCGGTGCGGATTGTCTATTTGCCCGAAGCCGACTAAGCGCCGCGCCGATGGAAACCTATCCCCACACCGCCGCCAAGATGTATCGCGGCACCACTTTCCTCGGCTGCGAGACCGCGATCCTGTGCGGCGCGATGAGCTGGGTGAGCGAGCGCAACCTCGTTGCTGCAATCAGCAACGCAGGCGGGTTCGGCGTGATTGCCTGCGGAGCGATGACTCCCGAACTGCTCGATACCGAAATCGCCGCGACCAAGGCGCTCACGTCGAAGCCCTTCGGCGTCAACCTCATCACCATGCACCCCGCGCTGTTCGATCTGATCGCGGTGTGCCGCAGGCACGGCGTCACCCACGTGGTGCTGGCAGGCGGCATCCCGCCCAAGGGCAGCGTCGAGGCCATCAAGGCGGACGAGAGCGGGATCAAGGTGATCTGCTTCGCGCCAACGGTGGCGCTCGCCAAAAAGCTGCTGCGCTCGGGCGCGGACGCATTGGTGATCGAGGGGATGGAAGCGGGCGGGCACATCGGCCCGGTCTCCACCTCGGTGCTGGCGCAGGAAATCCTGCCGGAACTCGCCGCCGATCACCTGATCTTTGTCGCGGGCGGTATTGGTCGGGGCGAGGCGATCGCGAGCTACCTAGAGATGGGCGCAGCGGGCGTGCAGCTCGGGACACGCTTTGCTTGCGCGAGCGAGAGCATCGCCCATCCCGATTTCAAGAAGGCCTTCTTCCGTGCCAGCGCCCGCGAGGCGGTTGCCAGTGTGCAAGTCGATCCGCGCCTGCCGGTGATCCCGGTGCGCGCGCTCAAGAACAAGGGCACCGAGGAATTCACCGCCAAGCAGCGCGAAATCGCCGCGCTTCTAGAT
>JBJTTE010000032.1:0-6260 GCA_046080005.1 Erythrobacter sp. | reverse complement strand
GTGCAGGGCTTCGAGATACTCGCGGGCCTTGTCGGCGTTCTGGAAGCGCGGCTCAAAGAGGTTTGTGTTCGTCATGGCTTCTGACTACCGTTGGAGGTCTGCTTTGTCAAGTATGTAATGCCCAGCGGGCATTACACTTCTGCCCATCTTCAGCGTTTTCCGAGACGGTTCAACACCAGCACGGGCAGCAATCCTGCTGCGAGCAGGATCAACGCGGGGATCGCCGCTTCGACCAGCCTTTCATCGCCCGCCAGTCGGTAGGTGCGCGTGGCGAGTGTTTCGAGATTGAAGGGGCGCAGGATCAACGTCGCCGGCAGCTCGCGCAAGTTGTCGATGAAGACCAGCGCGGCCGCACCCACCAGGCTCGGGGCGAGCAAAGGTGCATAGATCCGCGCCAATACCCGCGCCGGCTTCGCGCCCAGACTGCGCGCTGCCGCGTCGAGGCCAGGCGGAATGCGCGCGAGACCGCCGCTCACGCTGTTGTAAGCGACTGTCATGAAGCGCACTGCGAGCGCATAGACCAACAAGGCGCTGGTGCCGGTTAGCAGCAGCCCGCTGCTCCAGCCGAGATTGTCGCGGGCAAAACCTGTCATGCTGCGATCGAGCGTGCCGAGCGGGGCCAGCAGGCCGACCGCGAGCAGCGCGCCCGGCAGGGCATAGCCCAGCGTCGCCAACCGGATTGCGCTGGTGGTGATGCGCGAGTTGGACCGCGCGCGGGCAAAGACAAGCAGCAAGGCGCAGATGACACACACCAGCGCAGCGGCCAGCCCCAGCCACAGGCTACCTCGCAAATAGACCGACAGCTCGCCTGCGGCTGCCTGCGCGGTCCCGGTCATGGCCAGACTGGCGAGGTATCCGGCGGGGATGACGAAGCCAAGCAGCACCGGCAAGAGGCAGGCAGTGAAGGCCAGCGCCTTGCCCAGAGGGCTGAGAAGCACCAACGGCTCTTCATCGGCGCGGATTGCCAGACCATCGCGGCTATCGCTGCGCCCCCGCCGCGTCTGCGCTTCCCACGCCACCAGCCCGATCACAAAGACAAGCATCACTCCGGCAAGCTTCAAAGCGGAGGCCTTGTCCCCCATGGCAAGCCAGCTGCGGAAGATCCCGGTCGAAAAGGTCGGGATGGCGAAATACTCAGCGACACCGAAGTCGGCGAGCACCTCCATCAATACCAGCGCGAGGCCGCCGGCGATGGCGGGGCGTGCTGCGGGGAGAGCCACCTGCCAGAAGGCGCGGGCAGGGCGGGCACCCAGGCTGCGCGCGGCGCGGAAATGGGTGCGGCTCTGGGTTGCAAAGGCGGTGCGCGCGAGGAGGTAAACATAGGGGTAGAGCACAAGGCCAAGCACCAGCGCCCCGCCGCCCAGCGAGCGGATATCGGGAAACCAGTAGTCCTGCGCGTCCCATCCGGTCGCGCGGCGCAGTGTGCTTTGCACCGGCCCCGCATAATCGAGCATGTCTGCGTAGACATAGGCCGCGAGATAGGCAGGCAGCGCGAGCGGCAGGACAAGCGCCCAATCAAGCACGCGCCGCGCGGGAAAGCGTGTCGCCGCGATCGCCCAGGCACAGCCTGTCCCCACCACCGCAGCAATCCCGCCCGCCAGCAGCATGAGCGCTGCGGTGTTGGCGACATAGGTCGGCAGCACCGTTTCGGCGAGCGCTACGATCGCCCCTGTCTCGCCTGTGCCCCATCCGGCCAGCGCGGCCCACCCAACCGCAGCAATCGGCATCCCGACCAGCGCCGCCAGCGCCAAGACCGCAAGTGTCCAGCCGCCGCCAGCAGACGCGCCGCTTGCAGGGGAGCCTGCAATTTGCCTAAGGCGGCTCACCTGTCGTCCTCCCGGAAAGCGCCCTTGAGCCTCGAATTTCGTCATATTGCCCATGCTTACGGTGCGGTGCGGGCGCTGGAGGACATCTCCTTCACCGCGCCGACTGGCGAGATCACCTGCCTGCTTGGCGCTTCGGGTTGCGGGAAGTCAACACTGCTCGGTCTCGCGGCAGGCCTGTTGTGCGTGCAGCAGGGAGAGATCGCGCTGGGGGGCGAGGTGCTGGCGGACCCGCATTGCAACCCTGCGCCCGAAGCGCGGCCCGTGGGATTGGTGTTTCAGGACGGGGCGCTGTTTCCGCATATGACGCTCGCCGCCAATGTTGGCTTTGGCTTGCCCAAGGCGCGGCGCGGGGAGGCAGACGAGTGGCTTGCCCGGGTTGGCCTTGCCGGGATGGGCGCGCGCTACCCCCACGAACTCTCCGGCGGGCAACAACAGCGCGCCGCACTCGCCCGCGCGATGGCGCCGGAGCCGCAAGTGCTGTTGATGGATGAGCCCTTTGCCAGCGTCGATATCGTGCTGCGGCGACGCTTGCGCCGCGAGTGCCGGATCCTGCTCCGCGAGGCGGACGCAACCGTCGTCCTGGTGACGCATGACCCGGCCGAGGCGCTCGACATTGCTGACCGGATCGCGGTTATGGAGAGAGGCCGGATCGTTCAGTTCGGCACACCGCAAGAGCTTCACGAGGCGCCCGCGACCGCCGCCGTGGGCGCGATTTTCAGCGGCGCGCAGGTGATTGCGGGCACGCTTGCAGAAACCGGGCTGGACACGCCCTTCGGGCTTTGGCCGCTGGCCAGCGCGCTCGGCGCGGTGCCCGATGCAGCAGCTTTTGACCTTTTGGTGCAGGCCGATCGTCTGGTGCCTGTCGCCGATCTGCGCGGCAGCCGGGTGCGCGACGTCCACCCCTTGGGAGGAGGGCGCAGCCGGATCTTGCTCGAGGGCGCGAACGCAGCGACTGTCACCGTCGAAACCGCACTGCCGGTTGATCCGGACAAGAGCTATGGCGTGCTCCCCGATCCCGGCAGCGTGCGGGCCTTCGCGCGCAGTTAGGCCTTGCGCCTGATCGGATTATATTGCAATTCATTCGCAAATATTCACACAGAAAGCCCCATCGCATGAAGAACCTGTTCCTTGCCGCCGTTGCCAGCGCTAGCTTCGGTCTGCTTGCCGCCTGCGCTGACGACCCGGGGGCAGAGGCTGTTCCGATCACCGGCGAAATCAACGTCTATTCCGCGCGCCACTATGATACTGATCTGGCGCTCTACGAGGACTTCACCAAGGCGACCGGCATCAAGGTCAACCGGATCGAGGCCGATGCCGACGCCCTGCTTGAGCGGATCGCTGCCGAGGGCGAATATAGCCCAGCGGACCTGTTCATCACCGTTGATGCCGGGCGGCTGTGGCGCGCGCAGGAGGCAGACGTGCTTGCTCCGGTCGATTCGCCGGTGCTTGCCGAGCGCATCCCGGCCAATCTGCGCGATCCCGAAAACCGCTGGTTTGCCCTCACCACACGCGCGCGGATCATCATCTACAACAAGGCCAAGGGTAAGCCTGCGGGGCTAGAGACCTATGCGGACCTCGCCGATCCGGCTTTGAAGGGCCGGATCTGCATGCGGTCCTCCTCGAACACGTACAACATCGCGCAGTTAGCCAGCATGATCGCGCATGATGGTGAGGCCAAGGCGGGGGCATGGGCCAAGGGCGTGGTCGCCAACTTCGCGCGCGCACCGCAGGGTAATGACATGTCGAACATCGAGGCGGTCGCGGCGGGCGAGTGCGATATCTCGTTGGTGAACACCTATTACCTCGCCCGCTTCGATACGCCCGCAAAGCGCAAGGTGCTCGACGCGGTCGGGTTCATCTTCCCCAATCAGGCGACCACGGGCACGCATGTCAACATGAGCGGCGCAGGGGTGGTCAAGACCGCTCCCAACCGCGCCAATGCGGTCAAGTTCCTCGAATATCTCGCCTCTGACAGCGCGCAGCAATTTCTCGCCAATGGCAATAATGAGTATCCGGCGGCCAAGGGCGTTGCGCCGACCTCTGCCGTCGAAGCGCTCGGCACCTTCCGCGCTGACACATTGAGCGCGGCGGAGATCGGGAAGAACGAGGCGAAAGCCGTTGAACTCTTCAACGCCGCCAGCTGGAACTGATGGCTTGCCGGATGTGCGCGTGATCAAGCCCCGCTATCACATCCTATCGCTAATCTGTCTTGAAGTGCGCGCGCTTGTCGTCCACTTGCGCCTCCGATCTCGCTGCCCTTCCGGGTTGCCCCCTAGCTCTATTCGAGGCCCGCTTTGAACCAGCTCATTCTTGACCGCGACCAGTTCACCGAAAGCGCGGCGCTTTCTGTCGAGACCATTACCGAGGTCCACCACTGGTGCGAAGGGCTGTTCAGCCTCAAGATGACCCGCCCGGCGAGCTTCCGCTTCCGCTCGGGCGAGTTCGTGATGATCGGCTTGCCGGGCGACAACGGCAAGCCGCTGCTGCGCGCCTATTCGGTCGCCTCGCCCTCCTATGCTGAGGAATTGGAGTACCTGTCGATCAAGGTGCAGGATGGCCCTCTGACCTCGCGGCTCCAGCACATTCAGGTCGGCGATCCGATCTACCTCGGCAAGAAGCCGACCGGCACGCTGGGGACCGACGCGCTGCTGCCGGGCAAGCGCCTCTTCATGCTCTCGACCGGCACCGGCCTTGCCCCTTTCATGAGCCTCGTGCGCGATCCCGAGGTTTACGGGATGTTCGAGGAAGTGATCGTCGTCCACTCGGTGCGGAGCGTGAACGAACTGTCCTACCGCGAGCTGCTGGAATCGAAGCTCGAAGGCGACCCGCTGCTCGAAGATGAAGACCGCGCGCGGATGATCTATGTGCCGACTGTCACCCGCGAACCCTTCCGCACGCAAGGGCGCATTCAGGCGCTGATCGACGATGGCCGCCTGTTCGAACAGTCCAAGGGCCCGCAGCGCTTCGTGCCCGACGAAGACCGCGTGATGCTGTGTGGGAGCATGGCGATGATCAAGGACCACGCGGCTGATCTTGAGGCGCGCGGCTTTGAAGAGGGCGCGAACAGCAAGCCCGGCCAGTTCGTGATCGAGCGGGCGTTTGTGGGGTATGACCCGTCCCGTCGCCCCGTGCTTGACACGGGGCTTGGCTGTCTTTGACCTGACCTCTGAAACAAGAAGCCGAGCCCCGAATCAAGTCCGGGGTGACGGGGGGTTTTGAGTTCATATCTCCCCGTCACCCCAGCAAAAGCTGGGGCCTAGAGCCTCAAAGGGCAGCGCCCGCCGCTATAGGTCCCAGCTTGCGCTGGGATGACGAATTGGCGCATGCCGTTGTCACCTTGGCCGACTCCGACTAATTCGGCGCCATGCTTTGGAACATCATCGACAATCGCACGCGGCCCTATCGCTGGCGCGAAGTCAACGCGATTGTTGAGGCCACCGAGCACGACAACAGCTGCAAGGACGCAGATCAAGCACCAGAGAGCGATCCGAGACTTACCGTCGATTACCAGTCTCTTGAAGCGGTGTCCGTGGCCGAGGCCGTGCAATGGGCCGAAAGCATGCCATGCCCCGTAACGCTCTACCTGTATGACCTTGGCAGCGGCTTCGGAGACGAAGAGCATTTGACCAACATGACGGTGCGCTTCCCCGACGAGGGCTAGGATACCCCCACTTTCGCGCTTGACCCCCGCCCGCGCGCGGGCTTCTATCGTGGCAAATCAAAACCCATTTGCCGGAGAGAACCCGAGATGCTCGCGACCGCCCACCGCACCGCTTACAACGCCGATCACGAGGCCTTCCGCGACACCGTGCGCAAGGTCTTTGCCGAACACCTTACGCCGAACCTCGACGAGCACGAAGCCAAGGGCATCGTCCCGCGCGATGTGTGGAAGGCGGTCGGCGAGGCAGGTCTGCTGTGCCCCACCGTCAAGGAAGAAAACGGCGGCCTTGGCCTCGATTTCGGGTTCAACTGCATCGTTGCCGAGGAGCTGAGCTACCTCGGCTCGGCGGCAGGCTTCACGCTGCAATCGGACATCACCGCCAATTATTTCGAGCGCCTCGGCACCCCCGAACAGCGCGCCAAGTACCTCCCCGGCATGGTCAGCGGCGACATCATCACCGCCATCGCCATGACCGAGCCGGGCGCAGGCTCTGACCTTCAGGGCATCCGCACCACCGCGAAGAAGGACGGCAACCACCTCGTCATCAACGGCTCGAAAACCTACATCACCAACGGCCAGAACGCCGATTGCGTGATCGTGGTCGCCAAGACCGATCCCGAGAAGGGCGCAAAGGGCATCAGCCTCGTTCTGGTCGATGCCGACACCCCCGGCTTCGAGCGCGGGCGCAATCTCGACAAGATCACCCAACCGTCATACCCTGCCAGGTACGGCGTCAGAAACCGGGTAAAGGAAAACTCAGTTGATGAGAGCGG
>JBJTTE010000031.1:0-9098 GCA_046080005.1 Erythrobacter sp. | reverse complement strand
CCAGACGGACCGCCTTTTCGATGAAGCCCTGCGGGTCTTGCACGAAATGCGCTGCGTCTGATTGCAGGACTGTCCTGATCACAGCTTCCCTGCTTGGCTGAATGATCGCGCCCTCCGGCGTTGCAAAGACGCAGTCAAAATGCCGCGCGAGGTCGCAGACACCGCCGATCAATGGCAGAGAGATATCTGCCACATCGAAGCGGACCTGGATTTCTTCGATGAATTGCTCATCGAAGCTCACCTGGATGTCGTCAGCAGGTTCGTCACCCCACACCCGGAGCCCGGTGTAGGATCGCGGTTTCTCGGGCAGCAACATGTCGAGCTTCGCAAATAGCGCATTCGCCTCTGCGATTGGCAGCGCCAGAACAACCTCGTCGAGCTGCTTGCGGCTCATCCGTGCAGCGTCGACCCCTGCGATACGCGCCGCAGAGGCGGGGATCAGGTTGATGACGAACCGCCAGACGGCCATCAGTCGAACATAGCGGCAATGCGGGGTCCGACAATAGGCTCATTCGCTGAACGCGGGAGCTGCTCTGCCGCAAACCGGCGCCGCCGCCCGTCAGGGTAGAGCAGCGCCCCTTACCCGCGAACTCGCCTTATCCTTGTCAGGAAGGCGTTCGCGGTCGGAGCTTTCAGGCCGTAATGCGCGCCGTGGCGCGCAGGCGGGTCATTAGGCATCCTCCGTCCGGTCAAGGATCGGCTCAGGCTCTCGCTGCGCTTGCCTTCACCACCCGCACGGCGGCGATGCCGGCTTCGCGGCTTCCCTGACAGTCCGTCGCCTGCCCACATAACTTGCCGAAGTCCGGGTAACGATCCAAGGTCGGCGCGAAGAAATTTCGGCGAACGCGAGCAAGATCTACTGCGCTTGCGGCTTGCGGCGCCAACATCAAAGAGCATCATAACACTGTTCGGAATCGACGGTGCCGCTATAGGAAGAAGATGTTTGGGGAGCATTACGATCTCAGTCGCCGGTTTCGTCCGGCTACCAAGAAAGGGGACGAGGACCGGCCGTTCCGGGGGCTGTTCGGCGACGAGCTGAAAGGCACGCCCGGATGGCCCGAACTGCTGGAGAAGCGCCGCACCATCGTCCTCGCCGAGGCGGGCAGCGGCAAGTCCAGCGAGTTTGACTATCAATGTTCCGTCCTGCGCCAAGCGAACAAGTTTGCGTTCCAGGCTACTGTGCGCGACGTCGCGGACGCCGGCCTCGAGGCGTCGCTCGTTCCGACCGACCGCACTCCATTTGCGCAATGGCGGGCAGACCCGGACGCGCCTTGCTGGCTCTTCGTGGACTCGGTCGACGAAGCCAAGGACCAAGGACATCATTTCGACACGGCCTGTCGGAAGCTGGCCGATGCGATCGCCGGGCTGGAGGAGCGCGTTCATCTCTACATCTCGAGCCGCTATACCGATTGGGATAAGACTGCCGATCACATCTCGGTCGAGAAATGGCTCTCGCTGCCCTAGCCGCCCCCTCCCCCGACCGATGTCGCGGATGAGGTTCGCGCGACACTGCAGAACCGGGACAAGAGTCCGCCAAAAGTGCGCGAAGAGATCGGTGTCCTGGTCATGGAGCCGCTCAGCCGCTGGCAGGTCGAGCGCTTCGCGCGTGCCTCAGGCATCAAGACGATCGATGCTTTCCTGGCTGCGGTCGATCATGGCAGCCTCTGGGAATTCGCGGCGCGGCCGATGGACCTCGGTTGGATGGTGGAGTTCTGGCGCGATCATAAGCGGCTCGGCTCGCTTCGGGAGATGATCGAGGCCAGCCTGAAGGCGAGGCTGCTCGATCCCGATCCGCTTCGCCGCAAGCGCGATCCGCTCGACCTCGCCAAGGGCGCTCATGCCCTCGACCGGATTGGAGCAGCGTTTTTGCTGTGCGGGCGCGATTCCGTGCGTGTCCCCGCCGCCGGCCTGGACCTGTCGCCTCCCGAGCGCTCGATGCCAATCGAGGAGATCCTGCCGGACTGGCCGGATGGCGAACGGCTCCTTCTGCTGGGGCGCCCGGTCTTTGATCCGGCGACGCTAGGCCGGGCGCGGCTGCACAACGACAATGAGGCGACGCTGCGATGCTATTTGCTGGCGCGCTGGCTGGGACGGCTTCTCGCTGAGGGGTGTCCCGTGTCGGTGGCGAACGATCTCCTGTTTGCCGATACCTACGACTATCGGCTGGTTCGGCCGGAGATGGTCGAGGTTTCAGCATGGCTGGCCGGAGAGAATGATGCGATCGCCGACTCACTCATCGCTCGGTCGCCCTATAATCTTCTGCGCTATGGGGATCCGGGGTCGTTGCCGATACCAGTGCGGGTCAAGGCATTTGCGGCGGCGCTCGCGCAGGTCGAGACGATTGATCCACAGAAGCTCTGGTTCGGCGAGCAGGGGCTTCGCCGGTTCGCCGATCCCTGTCTCGACGACCATATCGCGGCTTGGTGGGAGATTGCCAAAGGCGATGAGGAAGCGCGGCACCTGCTGTTGCGCCTCGTCGATTTCGGCGGCCAGAAAGGCGGTCTTCCCTTTGTGCGCCAGGTTGCCTACGACCGCAGCACCGACGAGATCACGCAGCTGCTCGCGGGCCGGGCTCTTCTAAAGCTCGGCGAGAAGGCAGATCGCACCGCCTATGCACGGCACGTTGCGGAGCATGGGTCCGATCTCTCACGCTCGATTATTCTCCGGGCCCTGGACGCGCTGTTCCCGGAAGAGATCGATGTTGAGGCATTCTTCGCGTTGATCGACAAAGCCGGGGTCACGGGCGAGGACGATATTGCCACCATACTGCCGCTGGGCAGTGAGCTGCCGGCGGGCTTGACGCGCCGGGAAGACCTGCACCGGTTCCTGACCGAGGTCGTCGCTCGCTCCGGCGATTTCAGCGGCGACACGGGCGACGACGACAAGCCGTTTCGCGAGGCCTTCTCGCATATGGCAGCCAGCGCGGCGCTTCGTCTCCTCGACTATCATCCTTCGGACATCCCCGATGTCGTCACGGATGTCTTCCTACTGCTTCACGAATCGCACCGTCGGATCGGGTCCGAGGCAAGCTTCAAAACGCTGGGCGAGGCATTTGGTGCATCGCCGGGGCGCCGCCGCACGTCGCTCTGGCGGTCGATCGTCCAGCTACGCGCGCATCCCTATGCGCGTGACGATGGCGAGCTCAACATCTGGTTCGTCCAGCATCTCGGATGGCCGGTGCTGCTGAGCCTCGCCGACATCGACTGGCTCCTCCTCGATGTGCGCGAGCGAACCGACCGGCAGGACCGGCTGACGGCGCTCCGTGCGGCGCATACGCTCTGGCGGCAGTTCGGGGGCACTGACGGGGACATGCAGCGCATCGTCGACGCCGTCGCCGACGATGCGGAGTTCTCGGCCCAGCTTGCGGCCTGGCGGTCGCCGCCGCCCGAGACGCCCGAGATGGTCGAGCGGATGGCTGGATTCGAGGCGGCGCGGAAGCGCAATGAGGATCAAGCGGAAGCGCGCGACCAGAGCTGGGTCGAGCTCATCAACACGCTCCGTGACGATCCGAGCTTCTTCGACAGCCTGTCGCCTCAGACCGACGAGACAGTAGACTCGCGCCTCTATCATCTCTGGCAGTTCCTCTCCTGGCGGACTCAGTCCCGCTCGCGCTACTCGATCGACAGCCTCGATGTGGTCGAGCCGGTGTTCGGGCCGGAGATGACAAGACGCTTCGGCGAGGCTTTGATGGCGTTCGCCTATAAGCGCACTCCGGTCGGAACCGTCGAAGAGGCCGCCCAGCGCCGCACGGTCACCAGCTTCGACATCATGGCATTGACCGGCATGTCGCTGGCGGCAGCCACAGTTCCAAACTGGGCGGAGCAGCTCGATACTGCCCGCGCCGTGCAGGCGGCGCGGCTGGCTGTGATCGAGCTCAACGGCTTTCCAGCCTATCTCGTACCGCTCAGCCAAGCGCATCCCGAGGCCGTGCGCTCGGTGTTGTGGCGGGCGTCACGCGCCCAGCTCGACCGGCTCGATAAAGTAGACCACGGGATGCTCGACCGGCTGGAATATGCCGATGGCGTGCTTGCCCGGCTGCTGGTTCCCGACCTGATTGATTATCTGCGCGACAATGACAATCTTGCGGCGTTGGCGCTCGAGAAGATCGTCTCGGTGCTGATCCATGCACAGCCTTTCCCGTCCGAGGGGCTGGCGGAGCTGGCCGAAACGCGCGCGACGGCGGCGACCGACCCCGTAGTCGCAGCCTATTATCTGCTGCTTCTCTTCGCGCTGGAGGGCGATCGCGCCGTCGACCGGCTGCGCGAGAAAATGAGCACGCTCGATGGTCAGGACCAGGCCGCCTTGTGCTGCACCCTGTTGCCGCGGCTGTTCGGTGGCCGGTTCAATCGCGCCGTGGCACCGCCACTGCCTCTTTCCGCTGAACGGCTCGAGCAATTGCTCATCATCGCGTTCGAGGGTGTCCGACCCGCGGACGACATCGTGCGCGCGAACGGCAAGGTCTATTCGCCGGGCTCACGCGATGAGGCGCAGGACGCGCGGCATATGATCTTCGACAGACTGCTGAAGACGCCCGGTGAAGCCACGCAGGCCGCGATCCGGCGCATGACGGAGATCCCCGACTTTCCGATCGAACCCAAGCATCTGCGCATCCATGCCGAGCGGCACGCCGAGGTGAATTCGGAGCTGGTCGCCTGGCTGCCGTCCGACGTCGTGGCGTTCGAGAGGAGTTTCGATCGCGCGCCGCGCACGACGGAAGATCTGCAGCTGATAGCGCGGCGCAGGCTTGAGGCGATCGAGCATGATCTTCTTCATGGCAAGTTCGCGCAGGGCGATACGCTGCAGGGACTGGCCGACGAGAATGCGGTCCAGCGATGGGTCGCGACCCAGCTCGAGGAGCGGCGCAAGGAAGCCTATACCGTACAGCGCGAGACCCATTTCGCGGATGAAAAGGAACCCGACATCACGCTGACGAGCCGGCATGGCGGTGTCGACCTGCCGGTCGAGATAAAGGTGGCGGATGGCCTCTCGGTCAAGCAGTTGGAAGCGGCGCTAGAAGTTCAACTTTGCGGTCAGTATCTGCGCCACGAGACGACACGTCACGGCATCCTGCTCCTCGTCCACCAGCAGCCGCGGCCGGGTGGCTGGGAAATCGCGCCGGGCGACCCACTCGTCCCCTTCTCCGTCGTCATAGACCATCTTCATGCGCGTGCACGGGCAATTCGCGAAAGCGCGGCGACCGGTCCGCAACCGATTGTGTGCGCGATCGACGTCTCCGGGGTGGTCCCGCTCAAGGTCAAGCGCGCGGCCGCGCGCGCCAAACGCAAGTCAAGCACAGCGAAGACTAGAAAATCGATCAAGGCACCATCAAAACGACGCAACTGACGACCTGGTATTGGCATGCATCAGCGAAGCCCTGTTCGGCATGGCGGGACCGCGCTGGCGGGTGATCGCGTCTAGCTAGCGTCGTCCGGTCCAGCGTCTGGCGTCTGAGGCGCGCCATCATCTGGCGGCGGGACCGGCCCCTTGGCTGGCCGTCTGATATGGGGCAGGAGGTCGCGCCAGACTTGCGGAGGCACCGGCAGGCGATGTGCGCGGCAAGCGGTCAGCACGATCGGCCAATGGCCGAGCTTCACCGCCGTGAGCTGGTCATAATGCTTGTTGGTCTTCGCCTCGGCGAAGATGAAATCGAGCGCGTCGCGCGTGCCCTCGGTCACTGGAATGCCGGCTAGCGCCGCCCCATGGCTGTCGCGGTTGAGATAAAGATTGTCCTCGCTGTCTTCGTCGGGAAACCAGGTCTGGAACGTGCAATGTGCAAGGGCGTCCTCGCTGAACCTTGCGATCTCGTCGAACAGCGTCTGCTCGCCTCTGGCCGCCGACCAGGTCGCCAGTAGCGGATAGAGGATGCTGCCCTCGGTCGATTGGGTGCGATACTCGTCGTTGTGCTCGGACGGATGGTCGACCAGATCCCAATAGGAGCGGCTGGTAATCGGGTAGCGGCCATGCGCTTTGAACGCGAACATCGAGCGCTTGGCGAGTTCTTCGGCCCATTGATCGATCGCGCCATGCGCGCCGGGACGGCTGGCGAGCAGGGTGAAGGCGAGACCGATGTCGATCGCCTGCCAGTCTCCGATCGGCGAGAGCAGCGCGCGATTGTTACTGACGATCGCCATCATCGCCTCGATCAGCCGGTCGATCTGGTTGACGGTCGTTCGGGTGGTGTCGCTGATGAGGGTCGGGAGCGTGTTGAGATAGTCGTTGGTGAGAACAACGGGGCCGCTCGCCGGCGACAATTGCCAGACCAGCCACAGCCCACGCAGCGCCAGCCGGCCGACGAGATCGAATAGCTTGAGGTTGATGTCGGGCGCGGCGTGGCTTTCGACCGCGGTCGAGATCGCGTGACGGATCTCGGCCGCCGGCAGAATCTTGTCCTCGAACAGCGCGTCCCAGATCGTGAAATGGAGCTCGGCCAGTTCGTTGAGGACGAGGCTGGCGGCCTCGCCTGCTCTCGAGGTCCTGGCGATGTCGGTCTTCAGCAGCTGCCATACCTCGAGCAATGCCAGTTCGCTGGCCCGGTACGGCGCCTCGACATTCTCGGCCTCGCGCGCCCAGACAAACATGATCCACAGACAGATGTTGATCAGCCGCGCCTGGCTGAGCCGGGCTGCGGGCGTCGTGCCGGGCTGGTCGGCGAGTGCGCGCAGCAGTTTCTGGAAATGGTCGAGCGCGATGTCGGGCTCCTCGACCATCGCCGCGGCCTTGCGCAAATGACTGCGTTGCGGTGCTGGCAGCAGCTCCTCGCGCAAGATGCCGTCGAGAACGACCTGCGCGAGCCGATCGCCGTTCCACTCCTCGAAGCTGATCTTGGGCGTGGTGTTGCGGGTCATATAGCCCGTTACTTCGGCGCGGACCTGCTCATCGATCGCACCGCCGAAGGTTAGGCAGATCGCGATCGGGAGGTTCGCATATTCGGGCGGGATGCGGCTCGCGACATAATGATCGAGGATCTCGTCGAGCGACGGTCTGAGACTTTGCGGGCTCGCCGTATTCCATTCGTTGCGGTCGAGGTCGCCTGACTTGACCGAGAACAGATGCACGCGCCGGATGCCGTCCTGGCCGGGGCCGACCGCGGCCACATCGACGCCATATTGGCGCGTGCCACGGGCCGGCCGCGAATAGACCGTGAATCCCAGTTCGGTCAGCAGGTCGGGCAGAACCGCGTCGAGTTCGTCGCGCTCCTTCAGCGACGCCAGATATTCCCGGATGACGAGTTTCATGCCGCGGTTTTCATCGCGCGAAACACGCGCAGCAGATAGTCGAGGTCGAACGGCTCGAGAATGTCCAGGCGCGGCGATTCGATGCTGTGGCTGAAGCTGTGCATCTTCATCTCACTGCGCTGCTGCTTGCCGCCCATTCCCTTGAAATAGCTGATCGAGCGCGTGCCGTAGAGCAGCACCTGCCGCGTCGCGAGCGACGCGAGGATCGATGTTTTCTCCGATGCCTTATAGGCTTGGCGCATCGACTCATGCTGGCGGTGGTTCTCGATCAGCCGTTCGCGCTCGGAGGGGCGCAGCTCCTTGATCCGGCCGGGCGCGCGCAGCCCCTCGATATAGGCCTCTAGTTGCGTCACGAGATCGTTGAGGATGGCTTGTGATGGATGACCCGGAGCCCTGGCCTGTTCGGCGATCCAGTCGCCGACCGACACGGAATAGTTTATCAGCAAAGGATCGAACAGCAGTTCGGAGATCGTGCGCTGCGCAGCGTCGCCGGCGCCATCGAGCAGGCCGACCACCAGCGACGCGGCAGTGACTGGATGGACGAACAGCCAGCCGATCGCCCGGTGGGCAAGCAGCAGCCGCTTGGGGTCGTCGAGGCTGGCGGCTGCGGAGCGAGAATCGAGGATGAGCGGCGCATCGCCATGATGGTCGCCGACCAGCGCCATGGTAGCGCGGCCAAGATTGGGGTCGCACGCCAGCAGCCAGATGATGATGGTTTGAGCGAGTTCGTCGGGCGGTAACTGCAGCAGATGATAGTTTAGGCTGCCGAGCGGCTCGAGGGAGGTCAGCTCCTCATGCTGTGAGAGCAACGGCGTGATCAGCGCCAGTGCTTCATCGAGGCGGTTCTTGTCGGCGAGCTTGCCCGCCGCCGCGCCAATGTCGCGGATTGTGCCGCGATTGCCGATCGGAACACGGTGCATGATCGCGGTCAGGGGCTTTACGATTGCCGACGGTAGCTCGTCGGCATGGAACATCAGTTCGAGCGATAGCTGGTGGATCGCATGGTCGCCGGCGCGTTCGATGTTGGCGTCGATCAGCGCCGCGGCCTTTGTGTGGGTGTCGGGATGAGCTTTAGCGATTTCGCAGATCGCCGCGAGGATATGGCCGAGGCTGTTGTCGTCAGCGCTCGCTGCATGGGCGGCGAGCGCGTCGGTAGCACGGGCACGTCGGTCGGGATCGGTAAGATCGAACGTACCGATCGCCTTGGCCGCGGCCGACCGCGCCGGACCCGCATTACCGCCGACAAAGAGGATCGCGCGGTCTAGCGCCGAATCGGGCTCGGTCTTGGCCATCGCCTGCAACGCCAGGAAGATATAGGCGCTGTCGTCACCGTCCTCGGGGTTGATTGTCTCAAACGTGTCACGAGCGCGGCTGCCCTGTTCGGCCCAGCTCCGATAGCCGCCATTGGCCATGCCCGAGGCGAGATCCTCGCCGGCGCGCGTCGACAGGGCTTTGACTGCGGCGAGCATGTCCGGGACGCTGGCGTCGAGCGCCGGGATCAGCTTGCTATAGACGTGCATCACCGTGAAGAAGTCGTGCTGGTTGATCGGTGATGTCGCGATTTGCCGCGCGGGTTCCAGCACATCGATCGTGCCGTCATTGTGGAGTTTGGCCAGAGTCGCGCGGAAAGCATTGCCGAGCTCGTCGGTGCGGTGACGGCGCAGCCGTTCGACGAACAGCTCGGCCAGCGTGCCCGCATTCGCTGCTGCGATGATGTCGTTCCGGTCGCTCAATCGTCCCCCATCGGCGGCGCCTGGGTCAAGCCGCGGTCCCTGTATAGGCGAAGTTTGGCTCCAGTTCATCCATTCGGCGCGCGACAATACACTCGCTCTGGACCGGTCCCCCTTTGCCGGAATGATAAAT
>JBJTTE010000030.1:0-5968 GCA_046080005.1 Erythrobacter sp. | reverse complement strand
CTTGTTCCCGTGGCGACCGGCCATCTTGTCACCCGGCTGCAGCTTGCGCTTCACCGCGACGAACACCTTGACCATCTTGAGCACGCCTGGTGCCAACTCGTCGCCGCGTTCCAGCTTTTCCTTGCGGTCGTGGAACTTGGCGTCGATCAGCGCGACAGCTTCGTCGTATTGCGACTTCACCGCTTCGATCTGTGCCTGACGACCATCATCGGCCACCGCAAACTTGAACCATTCGTGCCGCTCGACTTCCTCGAGCACCTCTTCGGTGATCTCGAGACCCTTCTTTAGCCCCTTCGGCGCCGCCGATGCGGTCTGACCGAGGAGCATGTCCCTGAGACGGTTATAGGTCGCGCGATTGAGGATGTTGCGCTCGTCCGCAGCGTCCTTGCGCAGACGCTCGATTTCCTCGTTCTGGATTGCACGGGTACGGTCATCAATCTCGATCCCGTGGCGGTTGAACACCCGGACTTCGACGATGGTCCCCGCAACGCCCGGTGGCAGTCGGAGCGAGGTATCGCGCACGTCGCTCGCCTTTTCGCCGAAGATCGCGCGCAGCAACTTCTCTTCCGGGGTCATCGGCGATTCACCCTTGGGGGTGATCTTGCCGACGAGAATGTCGCCCGGATGCACTTCGGCGCCGATATAGACGATGCCCGCCTCATCGAGGTTGCGCAGGGCTTCCTCGCCGACGTTCGGGATGTCGCGGGTGATGTCTTCCGGCCCAAGCTTGGTATCGCGGGCCATGACTTCGAATTCCTCGATGTGGATCGAGGTGAACACATCGTCCTTCACGATGCGTTCGCTGATCAGGATCGAATCCTCGTAGTTGTAGCCATTCCAGGGCATGAACGCGACAAGGCTGTTGCGACCAAGCGCCAGTTCACCAAGGTCGGTCGAGGGACCGTCAGCGATGATATCGCCCTGCTCAATCACGTCACCCACCTTCACCAGCGGGCGCTGGTTGATGCAGGTGTTCTGGTTGGAGCGCTGGAACTTCTGGAGCGTGTAGATGTCCACGCCCGACTGGCCCGTTTCGACCTCGCCGATCGCGCGGATCACGATGCGGGTCGCGTCGACTTGGTCAACGATACCACCACGCTTCGCGGCAATCGCCGCGCCTGAATCGCGCGCCACGGTTTCTTCCATGCCGGTACCGACCCACGGCGCCTCGGCCTTGACCAACGGCACCGCCTGACGCTGCATGTTCGAACCCATCAGAGCGCGGTTGGCGTCGTCGTTTTCGAGGAACGGAATGAGCGAGGCCGCGACCGAGACAAGCTGCTTCGGGCTTACGTCCATCAACGTGATCTGCTCGCGCGGACCCATCAGGTTGTCACCATTGTGGCGCGCTGAAACGAGCTCTTCCACAAAGCTGCCATCTTCCGTCAGCTCGGCCGAGGCCTGCGCAACGGTGTGCTTCTGCTCTTCCATCGCGGAAAGATAGATTACGTCACCGGTCACCTTACCATCGATGACCTTGCGGTACGGCGTTTCGATGAAGCCGTATTTGTTGACGCGGGAGAACGAGGCAAGGCTGTTAATCAGACCGATGTTCGGGCCTTCGGGCGTTTCAATCGGGCAGATGCGGCCATAATGGGTCGGGTGGACGTCGCGGACTTCAAAGCCTGCGCGCTCGCGGGTGAGACCGCCCGGCCCAAGTGCCGAAACGCGGCGCTTGTGCGTCACTTCCGAGAGCGGGTTGGTCTGGTCCATGAACTGCGAGAGCTGCGAGGAGCCGAAGAACTCACGCACCGCAGCCACCGCCGGCTTCGCGTTGATAAGGTCGTTCGGCATCACCGTGCTCACGTCGACCGAACTCATCCGCTCCTTCACTGCGCGTTCCATGCGCAGTAGGCCTACGCGGTACTGATTTTCCAGAAGTTCGCCCACAGAACGCACACGGCGGTTTCCGAGGTTGTCGATGTCGTCGACCTCGCCCTTGCCGTCCTTCAAGCCGACAAGCTCCTTCACCACCGCGAGGATATCGTCCTTGCGCAGCGTGGTGACACTGTCCTCGCACTCGAGCCCGAGGCGCATGTTGAGCTTTACGCGGCCCACAGCCGAGAGGTCATAGCGTTCGGCATCGAAGAACAGGCCTTCGAACAGCGCCTCAGCGGTTTCCTTCGTCGGCGGTTCGCCCGGGCGCATGACCTTGTAAATCGCTTCAAGACCCTCGTCGCGGTGCTCGGCCTTGTCGGCCTTGAGGGTGTTGCGGATCCACGGACCGGTGTTGATCTCGTCGATATCGAGCAGCGGCAGACGGTCGATGCCGGCCTTGTCGAAAGCCTCGACATGCTCGAGCGTGACCTCGTCACCGGCTTCGATATAGATGCGGCCCGTGGCCTCATCGATCATATCGGCAGCGGCATAGCGGCTCACGACTTCCTCGGTGGGAAGCAGCAATTCGGCCAGACCATCCTTGGCCGCCTTATTGGCGGCGCGCGGGCTGATCTTCTGGCTGGCGGGGAAGACCTCCTCGCCGGTCGCCGCATCGATCAGCGGGAAGGTCGGCTTGGCGCCGCGCCATTGTTCGGCCACGAAGGGGATCTTCCAGCCATCCTTGGCCCGATCCCAGATCACCGACTTGTAGAAATAGCCAAGAATGTCCTCGGCGTCCTGACCGAGAGCATAGAGCAGCGCGGTGACCGGCAGCTTGCGCTTGCGGTCGATGCGCACGTTAACAATGTCCTTGGCGTCAAATTCAAAGTCCAGCCACGAACCGCGGTAAGGGATCACCCGCGCGGCAAACAGCAGCTTGCCCGAGGAGTGGGTCTTGCCGCGGTCATGATCGAACAGCACGCCCGGCGACCGGTGCATCTGCGACACGATGACGCGCTCGGTGCCATTGATGATGAAGGTGCCGTTCTCGGTCATGAGCGGCATGTCGCCCATGTAGACATCCTGCTCCTTGATATCGAGCACGGAGCGGGTCTCGGTTTCGCTGTCCACCTCGAACACGATCAGCCGCAGCGTGACCTTCATCGGAGCAGCGTAGGTGATCCCGCGCTGCCGGCATTCGGTGGTGTCGTACTTCGGCTCTTCGAGTTCGTAATGGACGAAATCAAGCTCGGCGGTGCCGGCGAAATCTCGGATCGGGAACACCGAGCGCAGGGTCTTCTCAAGCCCCGAGACATAGCCAGAGGCCTTATCGGAACGCAGAAACTGCTCGTAGCTTTCGCGCTGAACCTCAATCAGGTTCGGCATCTGCACTACTTCGTGGATGTCGCCGAAAATCTTGCGGATGCGCTTCTTGGCGGTCCCTTGCGCCTTGCGGCTGCGGGTGACGGGCGGCTTCGCCTTGGTGGCCATGGAGGGGTCTTGCCTCTTCAATTGGGCCGCGGGAGGAGAGGCCTCGCGCGGACGGAAAAAATCGCAGTCGTTCCGCGCGAAAGTGCCACCCTCTCCAACGCAAAAGAGCCGCACGCACAACTCCGCGAGAAAGCGGGTTGGCAGCAGCCGTCAATTTACGTCGCGAATGGGCGCTCGCCGTTTCCTTCCCGGACTGATCCTACGCGCATGAATCAGCCTTGCTCGAAGCCAGTGAGGACGCGGGATCTAGGAGTAGGGTCGGGTGATGTCAATGCGGGCAAGAGCAAGATCGTGCTGGATCAATGACTTGCCGAAAAACAACATCACTCATATCGTTTTTCAATATTATTGATTGACGATAAGCCACGATCGGGGTAGAGGGAATTTATTGATAAACAATATGTGAATGAAAGGATATCGATATGACCCGCTTTGCTAACTCCGCCGCCACTGCCTGTGTCGCCGTTTTGCTCTCGCTTGCATCGATCAGCGCGATCGTCACCGTTCCGCCCGCACAGGCCAACGCGCCAGCAACGCTTGTGGTGCCCGTCATTGCCTGACCGGCCCCGACAAGAACGAAAGGAAATCAACATGACTCGTTTTGCCAACTCCGCGCTTACCGCCTGCGTCGCAGTGATGCTCTCGCTGGCATCGATCAGCGCGATCATCACTGTTCCGCCCGCCCAAGCCAGCGTCGCTGCTACGCTTGTGATGCCTGACATCGCCTGACCTGATCCGAACGGAGACCAGACCATGAACCTTCCCAAGAACGATCTGCTGCTTGTTTCGGGCAAGGCGCTCACCCTGTTGATCCAAGGCGTCGTTGCGCTGGGCACCGCTGTAATTGCCCTGACCATCATCGGCGTCTTGTTCTTCCAGGACACGATCGATGCCGAGCTGCGCGCTGAATACGGCGCTGACATTATCAGCATGCCTGTCGCACCAGTGATCGGCCTGCTGGCCGTGCTGGTGTTCCTGTTCTTCGGCAAACTGCGCGGAATGATTGATACAGTTGGTCAAGGCGATCCGTTCGTTCCGGAAAATGCCGACCGCCTCAACGCCATGGCATGGCTCCAGATCAGCATTTATGTGGTCGGTTTCATCGCGGTCGGCATTGCTTCGATGGTGGCTGCTTGGGCCCAGCAGTTTGTCGATACCGAAATCGACACCTCTATCGACTTCGATATTAGCGCGATCCTGCTTGTGCTTGTCTTGTTCATCCTTGCCCGGGTGTTTCGCCACGGTGCGGCCATGCGCGCCGACCTCGAAGGGACTGTGTAATGCCTCCCATCAACGACGATCTCGAAGGAGCCCACATCATGGTCAAGCTCGACGACCTGCTCCACGCCCGCCGCATGACGCTGACCGAACTGGCCGAGCGGGTCGGGCTGACCCTCGCCAACCTGTCGATCCTCAAGACCGGCAAGGCCAAGGCGATCCGCTTCTCCACCCTCGCCGCGATCTGCCGCGAGCTGGAGTGCCAGCCGGGTGATCTGTTGGCCTATAAAGCGGTTTGATCGATGGGATCGACCCAAAGGGCCATGCCGCGTGCTGCGGGGGCCACCTCTTCGAAGCCATGCTGGCGATAGAGGCGGTGGGCCTCCCCATCGGCGATAAGGCTCACATAGGCCCGGCCCGGCACAATGGTCCGTAACTGACGGACAAGCGCGGCCATGATGGCCTTCCCGATGCCCTCACCTTGGACAAGCGGATCGACGGCGATGTCGACAATCTGGAAAACCAAACCGCCATCGCCGATCACACGCCCCATTCCGACTATGTGGCCCTGTTGCCTGACAGTGACTGCCACACAGCTATTCGGCAAACCAGCAAGCGCACTGGCGGGATCGCGCGCGGACAAGCCGGCGACGATACGCAACCTGAGGTAATCATCGAGCGGCGGTGTCTCGTAGGCGATGACGAATCTGTCTTGATCCACCGTAACCGGTTGGCAGACCAGTCCACACTTGACAATTGTCGGGCTTCCGCTCATTGGCCCGCGCGCTCATCGCAAGGTGAGCAGCCGTCCGAGACAGTTGGTGACCGGAATATGCCGGTCTTAATGTCCAGCCTAGACGGGGAAAAGAGATTTCGCCGGGCCTCCGCGTGCAGCGGTCCGCCCTGCTCGTGCCTGATGGCACACCCTCCTTCCCTATCGACGGACTCGCCCGTGGTGGAGCACTCGCTTCGCCATGGACAAACCTAGCCGGTCGCCCGGGAGCCATCCTGTGCGATCACATGTGAAGGAGTATGGCATGGATCGTTCGCAGAAAGCCGACGCGGTTGCCCAGCTCAATGCGGTCTTCTCAGAGGTCAGTGTGGTGGTCGTCACCCGCAACCTCGGCATGACGGTGGCCCAGTCCACCGCTCTGCGCGGGAAGATGCGCGACGCTGGTGCGTCCTACAAGGTCGCGAAGAACAGTCTCGCCAAGCTCGCCCTCGAAAACACCGACTATGTCGGGCTGGGTGACATGCTCACCGGTCCGGTCGGGCTGGCCTGGTCGACTGACCCGGTCGCGGCTGCCAAGGCCGCTGTCGAATTCGCCAAGACGAACGACAAGCTCGAAATCGTCGGCGGGTCGATGGGTGCGGTCGTGCTCGACGAAGCCGGGATCAAGGCGCTTGCCTCGATGCCGAGCCTTGACGAGTTGCGCGCCAA
>JBJTTE010000029.1:0-3578 GCA_046080005.1 Erythrobacter sp. | reverse complement strand
TCTGCGTCGGCGATGTTCGGCTGGTGGTGCCGATGGCGTAAAGGACGTCCTTAAGGACGCCCTTAAGGACAGCCTGATGACTCGCGGAGAAGTGTTGGACAGTCCCGAGCGGCGACGCCGCTGGAGCGTGAGCGTCCGGTGATCCCGTCTTTTTATGTTGTCGATGATCTGTCAGAAGGCGCTTCTGGGCGGCCGGGCGTAAGCGCCGTTCTTGATGCTAGCTTTAAGGACGCCGCATGCGGAGCGGTCACCACGTTGGGGAGGTTTTATTAGGTCCTGAGCGGCGCCGGCGATGGACGCTGGAGGAGAAGCTTCGCTGTGTCGCGGAGAGCGAGCAGCCCGGCGCGCGTACGACGGAGATTGCGCGGCGTTATGGGTTGAGCCGGGGCTTGCTGTTTACCTGGCGGCGCCAGAAGCGCCGAGGTTCTTTGATGGCGACACCGGGGGCGCCGGCATTCGTACCGGTGCGTGTTGTCGCTGAGCCAGCGCAAGGTGCTGAATACCCCGACACGACGCGTCCGCGGCGGGTATCGGGTGCGATCGAGATCGTATTTACCGACGGCGTCCGGATCCGCATCGACGCTGATGTCGAAGGGGGTGGGTTACGAGCGGTTCTGGCGGCCCTGGGTCGCCGATGATCGTTCCTCCGGCTGGCTTGCGGGTTTACTTGGCGGCGGGCGTTACCGATATGCGCAAGGGCTTCGACGGCTTGGCTCGGTTGGTAAGCGAGCGGCTGGCTGGAGATGCGTTTGGCGGCGGTGCGTATGTGTTCCGCGGCCGGCGCGGCGATCGGATCAAAGTGCTGTGGTGGGACGGTCAGGGATTGTGCCTGTTCGCGAAGCGCTTGGAGCGAGGCCGGTTCGTCTGGCCGTCGGCGAAAGACGGCAGCGTGGTTCTGACGCCGGCGCAACTGGCGATGTTGCTGGAGGGGATCGACTGGCGCGCACCGTTGCGTACGTGGCGTCCGGAGGGGACTGGCTGACTGCACTGTGACCGGGAAGACTCACCGGCGAATGCACGATGGGGGCGGTTCTTGTGCCGAACGACTTGATCCCCACTTTGTAGAATATGGCACTTGACCCGCTCACGCTGCCCGACGATCCGACCGCCTTGCGCGCGGCGGTCCTGTCGATGCGTGCGGAGATCGAGGAAGCACGGGCGGCGCTGGTGCGGTTGGATGCGGAATGCGCGCACTTGGCGACGGTGCGGGGCGAGTTGGAAACCGAGCTGGCGCTGCGCGAGCGCCTTATCGAAAAGCTGAAGCTTCAGATCCATCGCCTCAAGCGCGGCAAGTTCGGCGCCTCTTCGGAAAAGCTCGACCGCGCTGTCGATCAACTCGAACTGACGCTCGAAGACCTGGCGGCGGTGCGAGGCGAGATTGCTGCCCAGTACCCGTCTCCGGTGCCGGCGAGCGAAACGGCCGGGAAGCCCGCGCGCCGCGGATTACCCGGGCATCTCCCGCGCGAGGAGAGCGTGCACGACATTGGCTGCATGTGTGTGGCCTGCGGCAATCTGATGATGCGGATCGGGGAAGATACGAGCGAAGTTCTGGAGTATGTGCCGGCCTCGTTCCGGGTAATCCGCCACGTTCGCCACAAATACGCTTGCAGCACGTGCGAGACGGTGCGGCAAGCGCCCCCTGCTGATCTTCCGATCGAGCGTGGGCGGCCGGGGCCTGGGCTGTTGGCGCATGTCTTGGTCGCCAAATACGCCGATCATCTACCGCTGCATCGGCAGAGCGGGATGTACGCGCGCGAAGGCGTGGATATCGAGCGCTCGACCTTGGCCGATTGGGTGGGCCGCGCGGCATGGCTGCTGTCGCCGTTGGCCGAGGCGATAGGCCGGCACGTGCTGTCGGGGAGCGTCGTCCACGCCGACGACACGCCAGTGCCGGTCCTCGATCCCGGCTTGGGCAGGACCAAGACGGGCCGATTATGGGGGTATGTGCGGGACGAGCGGCCCTGGGCGGGCGGTTCTGCCCCGGCGGCGTTCTTCCGCTACAGCGCTGATCGGCGCGGCGAACACCCGCAGGCTCACTTGGGCGGGTTCCGGGGCATTCTGCAGGCTGACGGGTATGGCGGCTTCGGCAAGCTTTACGCGCCGGGCGCCGATGGAACGTACCTGATCCGAGAGGCGGCGTGCTGGGCGCATGCGCGCCGGAAGTTCTTCGACATCGCCGAGGCGTCGGGGTCGTCGGTTGCCCAGGAGGCGCTTGAGCGGATCGCGGAGCTTTACAAGGTCGAGGCGGCGGCTGTGGGCCTTCCGGCCGGAACGCGCGCGGCAATCCGAAGAGCCAAGGCAAGGCCACTGATCGACGCGTTGTTCGGGTGGATGGAGGGACAACTCCCGCGGCTATCGGGAAAGAGCGATCTGGCGGAGGCGATCCGGTATGCGTTATCGCGCCGGGAAGCGCTGTGTCGCTATATCGAGGATGGGACGATCGCGATCGACAACAACGCGGCGGAGCGCGCACTGCGCGGCATCGGGCTTGGGCGTAAGAACTATCTGTTCGCGGGGTCTGACAGGGGCGGCGCGCGCGCGGCGACGATGTACACGTTGATCGAAACGGCCAAGCTGAACGGCCTCGACCCTGAGGCTTATCTGCGCGATGTTCTTGGCCGTATCGCCACGCATCCGATCGGGCGAATCGACGAGTTGTTGGCGTGGCGCTGGAGGAGAGATGGCTGGGCTGCCGCCGCGACTGAGGAAGCTGGAGAAGGAGCTGCTTCGGCTGGGTGATGGCGCGATGTTGGTCGAGGAGTTCGAC
Organism: Erythrobacter sp.; assembly: GCA_046080005.1. Classification (GTDB taxonomy): domain Bacteria; phylum Pseudomonadota; class Alphaproteobacteria; order Sphingomonadales; family Sphingomonadaceae; genus Erythrobacter. The sequence continues at coordinate 811 of JBJTTE010000029.1, read as the reverse complement.
GGCTTCGTGGCGGGGCTTCTGGTCTGTCCAGAAATGATTGCGCCGAGCGAGTGGCTGCCTAAGGTCTGGAGCAGCGCCGACGGTGACGAGCCCACGTTCGAGGGGCTCGAACACGTCAATAGGCTTTTAGGGCCACTGATGGAGCATTACAACGCCGTGGCGCGAACGCTGATCGATCGGCCCGAAAGTTACGCGCCATTGTTCCCGGTTGACGAGGTTACCGGCGAGGTCATCTGGGAATGTTGGATCGAAGGGTTCGAAAAAGCGGTAGCCCTGCGCCCAAACGCTTGGGTGCCGCTCCGGGTAGCCGACGAATCGGCAAGACGCGCATATGCGGGTCTCTGGACATTAATCGACGCCATGCGGCGCGACGAACGCCTCTCCAAAACGGAGATAGACGCATTGATCGCGAACGGACAGGAATACATCGCCGACTGGGTCGTGGAGCTCAGCGCGTGGCGCCTTGCAAACTACGACCCACTCACCCTCGCATCGACGCCAAAAACTGCATTCGACGAGGTAAACACCAAGGTCGGCCGCAATCAACCTTGCCCGTGCGGATCGGGCAAAAAGTACAAGCGTTGCCACGGCGCAAACTAAACATACGGGATCACCGGACGCTCACTTCCATTCAGGCCATCGCGTTCGATCACGCCGAGCCCGTATGTCGGATTCTCCCGTTCCCCGGTTTCGACCGTTTCGTCATCACATCCTGAGCACCTCACCAATCTCGGTATTCGTTTCCGACGTTGATCTTGGATTTCAGGCAGGCATCTGGCGTCGATAGACCTCATCCTTGGCCATCAATGCC
>JBJTTE010000028.1:0-6535 GCA_046080005.1 Erythrobacter sp. | reverse complement strand
CCGCAGCAGCACTTCGCCGCCGCTACCGTGGTCTAATTTTGCACCGCCGTTCTCACCTGCGGCGCGCCATTCCTGTCCAGCGGACTTCAGAACGCGATCAGGGTGGGTCAGGTTGGTCGGAAACCGCTCTAATCGGATCGAAAGCGGCCGGATGCTATTTTCCGCAAGTGGTCGCGGGCGACGGCAGCCGTCTTGACGATGTGCTCGGACACGAGGCGTGGCTGATCTGCCGTGACGATCTGGGCGCGCGGCGGCTGGAGCCTTTTGCAGGGCCCTTGCGCCAATGGCTTGATCACCAGGGGGTCGATGCGGTGATGGTTCGCCCTGATCACTATGCCTATCGAGCAGGCCTGCCCGATGATCTCACCAAACGGTGGCAGGCGAGCATGCGAAGTCCCTGGCAGACATAAGGTGGGGGGGCGGGCAATCTCCGGAAGTGCGTCCGTCTTGGCGGCCCTGACGAAAGCGGCGTGCAAACCGCCCCAACCTGGCAGCAACCGATCACCGCATCGCGCGGGCAATCCCCGCAATCTGCCTTCAGCCCGGTGAATTCCACACCTTGAATGATCGCACCCGCATTTCGCTGAAGCCGCCAGAATAGGTGCCCTGATGCTTCACCGCGACATTCATCAGCGGGTACCAGGTGGTGCCCTTGAACGCATTGACCGTCTGGTAAACTTCCCGTCCGTCGATAAACCAGGTGATGTAATCGGGCGCGATATCGACGGCGAAACGGTGATAGCCGGTGTCGATGCCCTTGATCTCGTAGATGCTGTCAATATTGATCTGCATCAGCGCGGTAAAGGTGCGATTGCCGCCCGATCCGCCATGGATATTGGCGGCATAGTGCGTGCCGAAATTCCACCATGAGTTGTAGCCGAAGCCTTCATAGACGTCGATTTCCGGCGGCCATCCCTTGGTCGCCCCCAGCCACAATGCCGGCCAGGCGCCGCGGCGATTGGGCATTTTTGCGGACCATTCATATTGTCCGTAACGGATCTGGGTGGCCGGCATTTTCTGCCCGGTCAGCATCGCTGCGCCATGATACCAGTAACAGCCGTCGTGCAGGATCGGGCTGAGCAGCTGCTGGCTGCGGATCACCATTTCACCTTTCTCGATCGAAAAGGGCGGATAGGACGGCCGATGCAGCACCGGATCGAGATAGAGCCCGGTTTCGCCATTGCCGATCTGGGTGCGTCCGTGGGGCAGCCGGGTGGTAAAGACATTGGTGCCGCCAGCGTCGCTCCAGGCCACGGTGGCCGGGTCAAGCTGGTAGGCCAGAGTGCCGGAACTGGCGAAGGTGCGCGGGCTGCGGAACCCGGTTGTCACAGCTGTGGTCCGGGGCGCGCCGACCACGGCGGTCACCACACCATTCCCGTCGGCATTGATGCCGCCATATACCGAGTCAGCGAAATACACGCCGATGTTGCGACCGGCATCGATGTTGGCGAGCGGTACGCAAACGGTCCGCATCAGGACATCGCCCGGCCGGAAGATCAGCCACGTATCGACCGGGGTGTAATGGCGACCGGACACCCCGGCGGCGGCACCGGACCCGTTGCGGGTCACCACGAGAACGATGACGGTGTTGGGGGTCGGCCGGTCGAGCGTAATGGGAACGTGGGCCTCGGTCGCGCCCACCGGCACCTTGACATCGCCGATCCGCACATTGGCAAGCGCAGGATAGGCCGAGCCGCCCTTGAAATCGAAATTGGCAAAGGGGTTGGTGGTGGCGGACTGCACCGCCGTCTGCGACCCGGCGAACTGCCCTTCAAGCCCCGACGAAGGCACCGACGCCACAGCGGGCGCAGACAGCGAAGGCGTGATCGCAACCGGCACTGGCGGCGCAGTTGCAAGGGCAAGCTGATTGTCATCAGGCCCGCACCCGGAAACAAGGACTGCCGCACCAGCGAGGATCAGAAAATACTTCATTTCAATCGACTCGCCCTGATTAGCCAAATGATAGCACCGTTCTTGTTGCAGGTCCGGTGCAATCCCTGTTGAAATTGAATAAAAGGTAATGTCGTTCGTGATATCAATGAAATTGACCAAGATTTGACATTACACCCGAATGACGGTCACGGTAAGGCGGGGTAAACCATATTTATGCCCACATAAGAGCCGAGTTCTTGAGAAAAGGTCAATGATCGCAGAATTATCTGCGCTGCGGCATTGCACCTGGCGGCGGCCCAATTGGCCGCAGTGGCCGGGATGCGCGACCGGCCAGTGCGCTGAAGCATCGGCGCGAAAGGCACCGGTGAGCCTTGTTCGGCATAATCTCAAACCCCGCAACCTGCAGGGCCCGCAATCAGGACGCTGTCACACCCTCGGCGTTCTTGCCAACCAGCTTGAACGCGCGCTCGTACCACTCTGATCCAGGGTAATTCGCGCCCAGCACCGCGGCATATTTCACCGCCTCCTGCGGCACGCCGAGCGCCAGGCTGGTCTCCGACAGGCGATAAAGCGCCTCGGGGGTGTGGCTGGTGGTGTCGAACTTCTCGATCACGTTGCGGAACCGCATATCAGCCGCGAGCCACAGGCCCATGCGCTGGTAATGCCGGCCGATCTCCATCTCCTTGCCCGCCAAGTGATCCGCCACCAGATCGAGCTTCAGCCGCGCATCAGCGGCATACTCGCTCTGCGGGAAGCGGCGGTTGACCTCGCGCAGCGCGGTCTGCGCCTGCTCGGTGATCTTCTGGTCGCGGTTCACATCGCTGATCTGCTCGTAATAGCTCAGCGCGATCAGGTAATAGGCGTAAGGCGCGTCCTTGTTGCCCGGGTGGATCGAGAGGAACCGCTGCGCGTTCTGGATCGCCTTGTTGTAATCGCGCGCGATGTAATAGCTTAAGGCGCTCATCAGCTGTGCGCGCCGCGCCCAGGGCGAATAGGGGTGCTGGCGCTCGACCTCGTCGAACAGCGCCGCGGCCTGCAGCGTATTGCCCTTGTCGAGCCGCTTCTGCCCCTCGGAATAGAGGGATTCGACATCGCGCGCGACATAGGCGACGTCCTTGCCCTCGGTCTTCCCCGCACAGGCGGAGAGCGTCACGAGGGTAGCGACAGCAAGCGCCGCGCTGGCGTTCTGGGTGGTGAGCTTGGTTGGCATAGCCGCCCGTATAACGGCGCGCGCCGTGAACGCCAAGTGAAGCGTAAGGCCCAACGCGCAAGTCGTCAGACTTGCGTGACTGAGGCCGAACGCCGGCCGGCGGGTCGGCTCGCCAAACCCGTTCGACGTGCCGCGTCGCATCGAGCGGCCGCGCCAGCGGACGCGGAACGGCGCGGGACGTCGCCGCCCTTCCCTTTACCCCACATTTTCCTACCCGCGGGATTTGTGATCCACCCTCCCCCATGACCCGCAAGACAGACCCCCGCTCCGCCCGCCGCCCCGCCGCAGATATCGTTGCGCATGGCGGAGAGCTCCCCGCCTTCACCCCCGTCCCGCGCAAGTGCGAGCGCCACGATGGCTGGACGCCCGAGCGCCAGCGCGGCTTTATCGAGGCGCTGGCGGACACCGGCTCGGTCGAGGCGGCGTGCAAGGCGGTCGATATGGCCCAGCGCGGGGCTTACGAGCTGCGCCGCCAGCCCGGGGCCGATGGCTTCCGCGCCGCGTGGGAAGCCGCGCTCCAGTTCGGCGTCGCGCGGGTCGAGGACGTGGCGATGGACCGCGCGCTCAACGGGGTGGAGGAGGACATCTTCTCCTATGGCAAGCATATCGGCACCCGCCGCCGCTACAATGACCGGCTGCTGATGTTCATCCTCCGCAACCGCGCGCCCGAACGCTTTGGCGCGGGCAGGCGATCCTCCGGCCTGAGCGGCCTCAACGCGGTCAGCCAGATGCAGCTCGACCGGCTCAAGAAGCAGTGGATCGCCGAGCACGAGGCAAGCAAGCCCAACGTCACCGCCGCCGAGGTGCGCGCCAGCATTGACCGGAAGATCGAAGAGGTCCGCCGCCGCTTCCAGCGCGACTGCGAGGCACGCTGGGCCGCGCTCAGCGAGGAGACCCGCGCCACCTGGGCGCTGTTCATCGCTCTACGCGACCGCGACCTTGCCGCGATGGGCGCCGATCCGCAGACCCTCGAACTGCTCGATCCGCCATGGACCGCGCCCGCCGATCACTTCGATCCGCCTGCGCCAAGGGCGCTTCCCGCACCGGAGCGCGAGGCGGAGGAACCGAGCATCCATCCGCCCGAGGGGTGGTCGTATGGGAAGCCCAAGCCCGCGCCGCCGCCTAGGACGGAGTGGTCGCTTAAGGATGAGGAGTGGTGAAGGCTTCCAGCTTGCCGTTTGCGCAGCAAACGGCAAGCTGGAGGCCGGTGCGCGTCAGCGCATCACCCGACCCAGCCGGCGGGGCGACCCGAAGCGCAGCGAGGGGTGAACCTGTTCGACGTCATGGCCGCGGCTTTGCCGTGGCTATTGTGCCACTCACCTACCGAAGAAAACATCCACAAGCGGCTCGATGCGCGAGTCATGCTTGACATTCCCGACACTGGCTGACAAATAGTACAAAACGCCTATTCAAGGAGCGCAGACTTGGAACCTTTGGATTATCATGCGGACCTCACAACGGACCGCCTCGTTGCTGTCGCCCTTCTCTTGCAGCGTGCTCGCCGCAACGCGGCAGATCGTTTCGAACCCGAAATTGGCGACACGTACCTGAACCTCGGGCTTGATGCGTACCTCTATGGCAAGCATGAGATCCAAGTCGCAGCAGAGAGCGGCGATTATCCTTGGCTGAGCATTGTGAACTCTTCGCTTCGCTTTCAGTTTCGCATTGGCGAAGTTCTGATGCGCTTCTGGCGCGGGGATATTCATGAACCGCGTGAAAATATCGTCGAGCCGACGTCAGAAGAACTGCTTGTGCAGGAGCAGCAAGGCACCTTGGATTTGGGTGATGAGGATTTTGCAGCGGGGCTAGTCTTCCGGATCAATGTAGTTTCGGACCGCTCTGGCAATCTCCTCGAAGCACATTTCGTCGCATATCGTGGAGAGATCGCGGAATGCGTGTGGCCGATTCCCTTCCAAAGCTCGATGCCTTTGGCTAGCGCCGTTCGACCCGACTTGCCGATCGGCCCCGACCTTCCCCCTGCTGAGGTTGGCCCGCCGAAGTCCGGTGACGCTGCCTCGAACGACAATGTCGAAGAGAAATAGGTAAGTACAGTGGCAATTCAGTCGTTCTTCCCAGAACGGCTCCGCCTTGGACGCCAATTGCTCGGGCTTTCGCTTGATGCCGTTGGGGACAAGGTTGGCGCCTCACGTCAATTCCTCCATCAACTCGAGACTGGAGCTAAAGAGCCAACGGATGATATGAAAGCCGCGCTCGCTGCCGCGTTACAGGTTGACCCAAGCTTTTTTTCTTTACGCTTGACCAATCAAGTTCAAACAGAACACTGTCATTTTAGAAAATTGAAAACAGTCCCGCAGTGGCTCGCGCTTCAGGCGAGCGCACGTGCGAGTGGTGTATCACTAATCATTGATTCTTTAGAGCAGAAAGTCGGTTTCCCGGACGTAGACATCCCGTCGTTCACTCAACCCACACATGAACCTTTAGCCATAGAAGCAGCAGCCGAATTGGCACGTTCACATTGGAATCTCGGCTTGGATGCTCCCATCAGCAACATGGTCCGCGTTCTGGAGCGCGCAGGAGTAATCGTTGTACGGTTCGATGATCTAAGCGAGCGGATCGATGCGTTGTCAGTTTCTCGGAGGCGTCCTTTAGTGGTACGCTCAACAGTCAAGGGCGACGGGGCGCGGCCGCGATTTGATCTTGCCCATGAACTAGGTCACCTAGTCATGCATCAGGGTATTGTGACCGGTGACGCAGAAACGGAGGGGCAAGCCCATCGTTTTGCAAGCGCGTTCCTGGTTCCAGCACGTGCCTTTGTGCGTGAATTTCCGCGCCCCTATGGGCGGAGATTAGATTGGCAGGGTATAGTGCGCATGAAGGTCCGTTGGGGCATGTCAATGCGGGCGATCATAAGACGTGCCTATGACCTTCGGCTGATCGACGCGGCGCAATATCGAACCGGTAACATCCATCTAATGAAGTCTGGGCAATCGAAGGTCGAGGACGGGGACTCTCAAATTCAGTCAGAACGCCCCGAGCTTCTAGTGGCGGCCTTGAACTATCTGGAGCGCACCGATGCCCGGGCAATCCATTTACTAATTAAAGAATTAGGTATGAGCGCATGTCTATTTCAAAAACTAACGGGCTACTCGGTGGAGGATCTTCCTGATAATATCACGCTATTCCCTGACTTTCGGAGTTAATAGTCTTGAAGGTACACGTGGAAACCTGTGAGACTGAGAGTCGGTTTCGAAAGTCATTCAGAGCGTGCCAATCGGCGGATCATGAGCATGGCGGCGGCGGCGTAGAGGAAGGCTGCGGCGGATTTGAGGGTGGCTTCGTCGTCCTCCCTCGGCGCTGGGTGGTCGAGCGGTTCTTCGCTTGGATCAACCGAAACCGGCGCCTCGCCAAGGACGTCGAAGCCACCCTCAAATCCGCCGCAGCCTTCCTCTACGCCGCCGCCGCCATGCTCAT
>JBJTTE010000027.1:0-18805 GCA_046080005.1 Erythrobacter sp. | reverse complement strand
GCCGCCGAGAGGCGCCCCTTTGGCGAAGCACTGCTTGCCTGTCAATGGCCCTGCTGGCAGGGGGCACCTTTGCCACGCCGCTGCCGGGAGCCGACATGAACAAAGGGGAAAAGAAGCGCGCGCTGCGCGGCCGTGCGGGCCGGATGAAAGGCGGGCGCGGCTCGGGCCGGTCGAGCAGCGGGCAGGTGCGGCTGTGGGGTCGCCATGCGGTCGAAGCAGCGCTCAAGAACCCCGAGCGCCAGCACCGCAAGCTGTGGGCGACGCCCGAGGGGATCGCCAGTCTCGATGGCGAATTGCCGCCCGACTTCCCGGTTGAACATGCACAAGCCGCTGATCTGGCTCGCCTTGTTGCCAAGGACGCGCCGCATCAGGGCCTGGTGCTGGAATGCGCCGCGCTCGAAGATGTGTTCCTCGATGAGATCGCGAGCGGGGAGGCGGAGCGCCCGATCGTGGTGCTCGATCAGGTCACCGATCCGCATAATGTCGGCGCGATCCTGCGCTCGGCTGCGGCCTTCAATGCCGCCGCGATTGTCACGCAGGACCGCCATGCCCCGCCCGAAGGCGGCGTGCTGGCGAAGGCCGCATCCGGCGCGCTCGAGACCGTGCCCTGGGTGCGGGTGGTCAATCTCGCCCGCGCGCTCGATGAGCTGGCCGAGGCGGGGTATTGGCGCATCGGACTGGCCGGAGAGGCAGAGGCGGTGCTGGCCGAGATCATGCCGACCGGGCCGCTGGTGATCGTGCTCGGGGCCGAGGGCGAAGGGCTGCGGCACAATATCGGCGCGCATTGCGATGTCCTCGCCAAGCTGCCAATTGCCTCAGCGATCGAGAGCCTCAATGTCTCGAACGCGGCGGCGATTGCGCTTTATGCAGCGGCAACGCGCGGCTAGAGGTTAGCGCGAGAGGGGTAGTTTTTATGACCATGTTTTCGACCGTTCGCCTGCGGGCCGCGGCCCTGTTGACCGGTTTTGCGCTTGTCTTGACAGGCTGTTTCATGACCCCGGGCAAGTTTACCTCGGAACTAGCGATCACCGGGCCGGACAGCTTCACCTTCAGCTATGAGGGCGAGATCTTCTTCCTCGGCCTCTCCAAGCTGGCGCAGATGGATGCGACGAGCGCCGAGGCCTTTACGGCCAGTTGCTTCAACGACGAAACCTTTGAAGCCCGCGATTGTACGCCTGAGGAAGAGGCCCAGCAGCGCGCGGATTGGGAAGCTGGTGCGGCTGACCGCGCCGCCGAAGCCAAGCGGAAGGCCGAACAGATGGCCGCGATCATGGGCGGTATTGATCCGTCCGATCCCAAGGCGGCCGAGGAACTGACCAAGCTGCTCCAGCGCCAGCGCGGCTGGGAGCGGGTGGTGCACAAGGGCGACGGCGTGTTCGACGTCAGCTACCGCATCACGGGAGCAATGGGTCACGATTTCACCTTCCCGATGATCGAGGGCTTTCCGCCCACCAATCCCTTCGTCCAGGTGTTCCTGCGCAAGGGTGGGCAGTTGCGGATCAATGCGCCCGGCTTTGCGGCGCAGAACAGCGATAGCGGCGGGCTTGGCACGATCCTTGGCGCAGGCTCGTTTGCCGGGCTGGCGGCGATGGGCGCGGCGCAGGAGGCGGCTGGCACAGCGGGGAGCGATGCCGACGCTATCCCCGGCGCTCCGGCAATGGACGGCACTTTCACGGTGCGCGCTGCCAATGGGATGCGCATCCTCGCCAACAACACCGACGAGGGCCCGGAGGCGACGACCACGGGAGAGGCGCTGGTGTGGCGCATTAGTCCGCGCACCGCGCAGGTCCCCACGGCGCTGATTGCCACCGCGCGCTGAAGCGATAGGCCAAGCACAAAAAACCCCGCCGGCCAGAAGGCTGACGGGGTTTGCAGTCGCGCCCTTCAGGTAGGGCCGGCTTCAATCGAAGATCAGTTGACCGCGTCCTTGAGCCCCTTGCCCGCCTTGAACTTCGGCTGGTTCGACGCCTTGATCTTCATCGGCTCACCGGTGCGCGGGTTGCGGCCCGTCGAGGCCTTGCGCTTGGCGACCGAGAAAGTGCCAAAGCCCACCAACCGCACTTCCGCCCCCCCTGACAGCGCCTTGGTGATGGCATCGAACACGCTCTCCACTGCAGCCGAGGCATCGTTCTTCGACAGACCGCTCGCGTCGGCAACCGCGCTGATAAGGTCGTTCTTGTTCATGTCGCAGCCCCTCCTATCGATAATCTTGTGATGGTGAATCGCGGAATTTCAAAGGCGTCAGATTGAGACCTTTTTGCAAGAGCTGTCAAAGGCAAATAGCCCTAACCGCAGCTCCCAAAAAAGGGCTTCGAGGTGCCCTAGCCCTACCTGCGTAAGGCGGACGCAACCCGCGTGTTACCGTCTTCCTGAAAAGCAGCGACCCTGCCACGAATCGCAGCAAGTCCAAGGGGTCTAGCGCATCAATGCGCGGTTGGCACCTCTCCTGCCGCTCCACTTGTCCCGGCAGTCGCAGGTCCCGGCTGACTGGCCAGATCATCGGCCTCGGTCCACTCGATCGGCTCAAGCGGCGCCACCAGCGCGCGGGCCAGCACCTCGTCAACATGCGCGACCGGGATGATCTCCAGCCCTTCCTTGGCGTTGGCGGGAATTTCAGCGAGGTCCTTGACGTTCTCGTCGGGGATCAGGACAGTCTTGATCCCGCCGCGCAGCGCCGCAAGCAGCTTTTCCTTGAGCCCGCCGATTGCCAGGACGCGGCCCCGCAGCGTCACCTCACCGGTCATCGCCACATCGGGGCGGACCGCGATCCCGGTCAGGGTCGAGATGATCGAGGTGACCATTCCGATCCCCGCACTCGGCCCGTCCTTAGGCACCGCGCCCTCGGGCAAGTGGATGTGGACGTTGCGGCGATTGAACAGGCTCGGCTTGATGCCATAGGCTGGCGCCCTCGCCTTCACGAAGCTGAAGGCGGCCGCCACGCTCTCGTTCATTACCTGACCAAGCTTGCCGGTGGTCTTGACCTCGCCCTTGCCCGGCGTCGTGACGCTCTCGATCGTCAGCAGCTCGCCGCCAACCGACGTCCATGCCAAGCCCGTGACCGCGCCGACCTGAGGCTCTTCTTCGGAGACCCCGTGCTTGAAGCGCCGCACACCGGAGAAATCGCCCAGATTGTCCGGCGTCACGGTGACAGCCTTGACCTTGCCTTCAAGGATCTGCCGGAGCGACTTCCTCGCCAGCTTGGCGATCTCGCGCTCCAGCGTGCGCACCCCGGCCTCGCGGGTGTAGTAGCGGATCAGATCGCGCAGGCCTGCTTCGCTCAGCGCAAATTCGCCCTTCTTGAGGCCATGCGCCTTGACCTGCTTTTCGATCAGGTGGCGCTGGGCAATCTCGACCTTCTCGTCCTCGGTGTAACCTTCGAGCCGGATGATCTCCATCCGGTCGAGCAACGGTTGCGGCAGGTTGAGGCTGTTCGCGGTGCACACGAACATGATGTCGGACAGGTCGAGGTCCAATTCGAGATAGTGGTCCTGGAACTTCGCGTTCTGCTCGGGATCGAGCACCTCCAGCAGCGCCGAGGCGGGATCGCCGCGGAAGTCCTGACCAAGCTTGTCGATCTCATCGAGCAGGAACAGCGGATTGCTGGTCCCGGCCTTCTTCAGATTGGCCACGATCTTGCCCGGCATCGAGCCGATATAGGTGCGCCGGTGACCGCGGATCTCGGCCTCGTCGCGCACGCCGCCGAGCGACTGGCGCACGAATTCGCGCCCCGTGGCCTTGGCAATCGACTTGCCCAGCGACGTCTTGCCCACGCCCGGCGGGCCGACAAGGCACAGGATTGGCCCTTTGAGCTTATTGGTGCGCGCCTGCACCGCGAGATATTCGACAATCCGGTCCTTGACCTTCTCCAGCGCATAGTGATCGGCATCAAGCACCGCCTGCGCGCGGCTGATGTCCTTTTTTAGCTTGGATTTCTTGCCCCAAGGCAAGCCCAGCAACACATCGAGATAGTTGCGGATGACCGTCGCCTCGGCGCTAATCGGCTGCATGCTGCGCAGCTTCTTGAGTTCGCCAAGCGCCTTGGCCTTGGCCTCCTGCGACAGCTTGGTCTTCTCGATCTTCTCGGAGAGCTCGGCAATCTCGTTGCCCTCCCCGTCTTCGCCGCCGCCAAGCTCCGACTGGATCGCCTTGAGCTGTTCGTTGAGGTAATATTCGCGCTGGGTCTTTTCCATCTGGCGCTTCACCCGCCCACGGATGCGCCGCTCGACCTGCAGTACCGAAAGCTCGCCTTCCATGAAGGCCATGACGAGTTCGAGCCGCTTGAGCGGATTGCTCTCGGTGAGCAGCGATTGCTTGTCCGAAACCTTGGCGCTGATCGCAGCGGCGATGGTGTCAGCCAGCTGTCCGGCATCATCAACTTCGGACAGGTCGATCCCGCTATCCTCGCCCATTTTCTTGTTGAGCTTGGCATATTCGCCGAACTGCTCGGTCACTTGGCGCATCAGCGCCGTGACTTCGCTGCCGGCAACGGTTTCGGGCTCAATCACATGAACCTCGGCCAGCATATGCGTGCCGATGTTTTCCAGCGCCGAAAGCTGCGCACGGGTTTTTCCCTCGACCAGCACACGCACCGTGCCGTCAGGCAGCTTCAACAGCTGAAGCACCTGCGCAATTACACCAACATCATAGAGGTCATCGCCATCCGGATCATCGCAGCCGGGATCCAGCTGGGCGAGGAGGACGATGTCCTTGGAGGCTTCCATCGCCGCTTCCAGCGCCGCGACCGACTTGTCGCGGCCCACGAACAGCGGAACGACCATCCCCGGGAAAACCACGATGTCGCGCAGGGGAAGAAGCGGAAAGGTCTGGGTCATATTGGTGTCCATGGCGGCCCTGATGGAGAAACAAGCGAAGAGGCGCCTTCATCGCAGATATGGGAAGGCACGGCGCAGCCCGCAATGGGCGCGTCGGGCGAAGCTGTGGAACCCTGTGGAACTCATTGAAACAGGGGCAAGACGTTAACCACTTTGCCTTAGACTGTGAGCGGACCACAGGATCACGGCAAGGGTTAGTGATGAAGGCAAGCTATTGGCTGGTATGCGGCTTTTTGACGCTCGGCTGTGGGCGGATGATGGGCGCGATGGGGGACCAGGGCACAAGCCCCGAAGCGCGATTGCCGCTCTACATATTCGCGCTGATGATCATGATCGGCGCGGCATTCTGCTTCTACAAGGCGATGAAGACGTTCGTGTCCGGCCCAAGCAGCAGCAAAGCTTCTGCGCCCGTCAGCCCGCGCCCGGCGCGTCGCATGGCAGACGAGCCGGGGGTAGCCGCCACCAGTGATTTCGATGCTGATGAAGCTTTCGCGCGCTATATGGCGAACCGCACGAGCGCACCGGTGGAAAGCGCAGCCGATACCGTAGCACCGCAACAACCAACCCCGCCACGTCCAGGGTTCGGGCGCAAGGTGGTCTAGAGGCACGTGCCCCACTGCGGCGGCCCTGGCCGGGCGAGCATCTCGTCCGTTACCGCCTTCAAATCCTCCTGCGTGCTGCTGGCAAAGCCGCGATAAAGCTTGATCGCATCCTCTTTGGCGCAGAGCTGCTCAGTCGGCTCGTCCGCTTCGCCCATCTGGCGCCGGAAGGCCTCGAGCTGCTGGAGCGACCAGCCGCGTTCGACAAACATGGACCCAAGCGCATCGTTTGCGCGGTCAAGCTCACCATCAGAGCCGGGTTCTCACCAGCGAAGCAACGGGTACCGATCTGTCGGATCGATTCGACAATGGCGGCCCAGCAGACAGGGCCCATTGGGGTCTGCCGGAGGGTGGGCGTGGCATCGTCGGGTGGAGGCTGTGTGTCCACCTCGTCCTGTGCAAGGCCTGCCGAGGCAATGGCGACAGCCGACAATAGCGTGCCCAAAATCAGGACCGCGCCGCGCACCGTCACACTTCCCTCACCCCAACCCGGGCAGATTGAACCCCGGCGGCAGGCCCATCGAGCCCTGCATATCGCGCATCTGCTGTTCCGACACGCGGTCGGCCCGGTCGCGGGCATCGTTGAAGGCGGCGGCGACGAGGTCTTCGAGAATCTGCTTGTCGTCGGGCACCAACAGGCTGTCATCAATCGCAACGCCGAGGATGCGACCCTTGGCGCTGGCACGGACCTTGACCAGACCGCCGCCCGCCGAACCCTCGACTTCGATCGAATCGAGTTTCACCTGCATCTCGTTCATTTGCTTCTGGATGGTTTCCGCAGCCTTCTGCGCGGCGGCCATCATCTCTTCCATCGACTTCATCGCGGGGAACTCCTTAATTCCAAGGGGGCGAACCGGCGCCAGCAGCGGCGCGGCCGGGGGTAATCAGTTCGGCATCGGGAAAGGCCTCGAAGGCCGCCTTGACCAGCGGGTCAGAGCGGATGCGGGTATCTTCGGCGACAGCGGCGGCCTCGGCGGCCTCACGCAGTGACGGCTGCGCCGCGCCGCTCCCGCGCTCAACCACCCAGCGCATACCGGTCAGTTTGAACAGCGCCTCGCGGATATCGGGCGCGGGATCATTAGGGAAATTGTCGGCCTGCTGGTAGATCAGCCGCTCGGGGCCAAGCTCGATCACCCGCACCCGGTCGCGCATGATCTGCGCCATTCGCAATTGGCCCGCGGCATCGACCTGATCAACCAGATCAGCCCAGCTTTGCGCCGGTGCGGTGGCGACCGGCGCAGGCGCGCTTGCCGAAGCGCCCTCGCCCGCAGCCGCAGCGTGAAGCCCGTTCGCCGCCAATTCCTCGATCCGCTTTGCGAGCTTGCCCGGATCGGGCATTTGCGCGGCGTGAAGGATGCGCAGTAGCGCCATCTCGAGCGATACCAGCGGGTCAGGGCCGGTACGCACCTCGTCGTGCCCTTTGAGCAGCAATTGCCACAGCCGGTGCAGTTCCGCCGCCCCCAGCCGCGCCGCGAAATCGCCCAGCGCGCTGCGTTCTTCCTCGGCCGGGGCTTCGGGCTCTCCGCCTCCAATCTGCGCCAGAGTGATGCGATGCGTCAGGTCCATCAGCGCGCGCATCAACGCGAGCGGCTCAACCCCGAGTGCATATTGCTCCTCAATGCTGCCCAACAACGCCTTGGCATCGCCCGATAAAAGATGGCCGAACACACGGTGCTGCGCGCTCTTGTCTGCGAGACCAAGCATGTCGCGCACGCGGGCGGCGGTAACTTTCCCCTCGCCATCAAGATCGGCATGAGCGATCGCCTGATCGAGGATCGAGAGCCCGTCACGCACCGAACCTTCGGCCGCATTGGCGATAATCGCGAGCGCCTCGCCTTCGGCTTCGACGCCTTCGCGGGCGCAAACCTTGGCGAAATGCTCGGCCAGCAACGCGGCGGGGATGCGCCTCAGGTCAAACCGCTGGGTGCGGCTGAGCACCGTGACGGGCAGCTTGTCGACCTCAGTGGTGGCGAACAGGAACTTCACATGCGGCGGCGGTTCCTCAAGTGTCTTGAGCAAGGCATTGAAAGCATTGCGCGAGAGCATGTGGACTTCGTCGATGATGTAGATCTTGTAGCGCGCCGAGACGGCGGCGTAGCGCACCTGCTCGATGATCTCGCGCACATCGTCGACCCCGGTGTTGGAGGCCGCATCCATCTCGATCACGTCGATGTGGCGGCCTTCGGCAATGCCGACGCAGGCCTCACACACGCCGCAAGGGTCGATGGTTGGTCCGCCCTGCCCGTCGGGGCCGATGCAGTTCAGCGCCTTGGCGATGAGGCGCGCGGTCGAGGTCTTGCCGACCCCGCGCACCCCGGTCATGAGGAAGGCGTGGGCGAGGCGGTCGCGGGCGATGGCGTTGGCGAGGGTGCGGACCATCGCTTCCTGCCCGATCAGCTCGGAAAAGGTCTGCGGGCGATATTTGCGCGCGAGCACGCGGTAGGGCTGGCTCGTGGCAGCAGGCGTCGGCTGAGGGGGGGCAGGCTTTGGCGGCGGTGTAGGATCGGGCGCGCCGAACAGAGCGGATTGCCCCGCCGCTTCCAAATCGGCCGCGCTCGGCTCGGCGTCATCGGCCTCGGGCAGGTCGGGATCGGAATCGCTCATCACGGCGTCACCTTAGGCTGCACCTGCGCCAATGTCGAAGGCTTGCAGAGGGCCATTACCAAAGCAAATCTTGACATAAGTTGCATTTTGCAATCAAACTCGATCGAAAGGGGAGTACGCGATGGCCATCATTCCCGGTCGCGTGACCGACAACCACTCCGGCTCGCTGGTCGTGTTCCTGATCGGCATGCGGATCAACCAGTTCCACAAGATCGGCAAATGGCTGCCCGTGTTCAAGGCGATGGGGCCGATGCTGCGCGAGCTCTACAGCAACCCGGAGAGCGGCTTCCTCGGCACGGAATATGCGCTGTGCTCGCCGCGTCAAATCCTGCTGCTGCAGTATTGGCGCGATTTCGCCGCGCTTGAAGCCTATGCCCGCAACCGGGAGGCGAAGCACTGGCCAGCGTGGACCGCCTTCAACAAGGCAATCGGCAATGACGGGACGGTCGGGATCTATCACGAGACTTATGCGGTCGCAGCAGGGGCGCACGAGAGCATCTATGCAAACATGCCCCCGTTCGGGCTAGGGCGATTTGCAGGGACGACGCCCGCAACCGGATCGCGCAACGCGGCGCGCGAGCGGATGCTCGTTAGTTTCGGGCAAGCGGTCAAGGATGCGTAAAGAAGGAGCCGGGCGACCCGCCGCAATCCACCTGGGCTGCTGCCTTCCGGCCCTGACCCGGTGAGCGGACGCAAACGTCCACCCGACTCCCGGAGCGGCATATGGCGTCGGACCGGAAAAAGGTCAACTCAGCGAAAGTTGTCCGCGTAGGCCTGCAGCTTCAACCGCTTCGCGGGGGTGTCGTGAATCCGCGCCGGTATACCATACTTATTGGCATAGGCCTTGGCCGCATCCTTGCTCGGGAAGGTGAGACTTACCTGTGATTGGGTGTCACCCGTCCCTGTCCATCCCATGAGAGGATCGGCAAAACGGACCTGCGATGGCGCAAACTCGAGCACCCATTCATCGGTATGCGCCTTGCCGGACTGCATGGCGTGTTTTGACTTCTGATAGATGCGTGCGCTCATGATGTGCGCCTTAAATCATGAATCACTGCGATTGAAGGCGTTTTTGGTCTTCATGCTCGGCTTTTCGAGCCATGGTTGATCCGGCCAGCGGTGTTTGGGATAGCGGCCCTTCATCTCCCTGACGACATCGCGCCAGCTCCCCCGCCAGAAGCCTGGCAGATCGCGGGGCGATTGGATCGGTCGACCAGCCGGACTAGTGAGCTTTAACAGCAGTGGGGTAGTCCCAATAATCGGCTGCGTATCTAGCCCAAACAGCGCCTGCACCCTGACTTCGGTGCTCGGGGCATCATCTCCGGCATAATCGATGGCATGGCGAGTATCGGCTGGAGAGGTAAAATGGGTTGGCACGGCGCGATCCAATTCCTGGCGCTCATTCCAATCGAGCAAGGACAGAGCTGCCTCGGCAAAGCGATGCGGAGTCAGGTCAAGATCACGGCGTCCCGCAAGCAGCGGGGCGAGCCATTCGTCCGATCTTTCGGCCAGTTGATCCGCTGAAAGTGCGTCCAGCCTGGCAAAGCGGGCACGCGCGAGGAAGCCATCGGGAAGCAGTTCCCCCAGTCGCTCCAGAGCTTTGCCCACAAGCATATCAACAAGCAGCGCCGGATCCGGCGAAGGCTCGGGAACGCTCGCGAGCACTATCGCGCCAAGCCTTCGCTCAAGGCGCGCCTCCACCCGGGCCTTTTCCGAATTCCAACGGGCAACAACCCGCTCTCGGAGCGCCTCGGAAAACAGCAACGCAATCCGTTCCGGCGTAATTTCGCAAGCTGCGGTTATCCGCGGGGCCTTGGCCTGACCTTGCGCATCGCCGATCACGATCCATTCTGAGCGTGCCAAAGGCGAAGCCGAGTCGAGCTGGTATCCGCGCCCGCCAGCGCTCAACCAATGCTCGCCAGATGGATCGCAGCGGCGGGCGACGAAATCGGGACGTGCGAGCGCCAGCGCCTCGGCGGCATTGGCAGCGGACCCTTTCGGGATAGCTCCCACCATTTGCAAAGCCTGCCTGGCCCAGCCGCGGGCGATCCGCGCCGCCGCCATGCTACGCTCACCGCGGTCTGCGCGCCAGCGGACAAGCCGCTGCTCCAAGTCCTCGCTCCGACCACCGAGGCCGCGCTTCTGAAGCAACATGACAAGGCGCGCCGTATCCTCCTCGGCACCCGCGCTTGCACCATGAAGCACTGCGGCAGCCTGATCGGGAGCCATCGGCAGTGCAACCATCGCTTCGCCCAGCGCTGTAATGCGACCCGTTTCATCAACTGCGCCCAAGGCCTCTAAGGCACCACGCGCAGCTGAAACCGATGGACCGGGTGGCGGATCGAGCCACGGAAGTGCCGCAGGGTTCGCTGTTCCCCATTTTGCGAGCCGCAGCAACAGCGGCGCAAGGTCAGCCTGCGTAATTTCGGCAGGAGCGAATTCTGGCCGGCCGGCATGGCTCGCTTCTTCCCATAGGCGATAAGCAACTCCCGGTCCCTGCCGCGCTGCACGCCCTGCCCTCTGCGCCGCTGAAGCCTGCGATGCGCGGCG
Organism: Erythrobacter sp.; assembly: GCA_046080005.1. GTDB lineage: Bacteria > Pseudomonadota > Alphaproteobacteria > Sphingomonadales > Sphingomonadaceae > Erythrobacter. The sequence goes on along the minus strand of JBJTTE010000027.1, from coordinate 8,220 downwards.
GGTAACAAGATGTGCAGTGCCTGCGGCGCGATCAAACTCGGCGAGCCGCGCCTGACCAGAGTCCACGACCACGCTCACTCCTTCGAGGGTCAGCGAAGTCTCTGCGATCGCGGTTGCAAGCACGATCCGACGGCGGCCCTCGGGATCACGGCGGATCGCGGCGCGCTGCGCAGCTGGCTCAATCTGTCCGTGAAGGGAGTGGATCGGCGCATGCGGAAGCCGCGTCTCCATCTGCTCGCGCACCCGCTCAATTTCACGCAGGCCGGGCAAGAAAACGAGGATATCGCCTGCGTCATCTCGCCATGCGGTCATGATCGCCGCTACCATACGATCTTCAATCCTCTGCGAGGGATTGCCGCCAAGCCAACGGATTTCCAGCGGAAAACTGCGTCCCTCGCTCTCGATGATCTGCGCGCCTTCGCCCAGCAGTCGAGCGAAACGCGCGCCATCGATTGTCGCCGACATGACGAGCACGCGCAGGTCTTCGCGCAAGACCCCTCGTGTTTCGAGCGCCAGAGCAAGACCGAGGTCACCGTCGAGCGAACGTTCATGCGCCTCGTCGAACAGCAGAGCCGAAACGCCGGACAGCTCCGGGTCTTCAACCAGCAGGCTTACGAGGATTGCTTCGGTGACAACAAGGATGCGGGTTTTGGCGGAGACCTTGCTGTCGAGGCGGGTCATGTAGCCCACGGTCTCACCCGGCTTTTCGCTTAGCTGTTCGGCCATGCGTTCCGCAGCAGCGCGGGCCGCCAAGCGGCGGGGTGAGGTGAGGATGATCTTGCCAGTGCACCAGGGATCAGCCAGCAAAGCCGGTGCGACGGCTGTGGTTTTGCCTGCCCCCGGCGGCGCGATCAGCACTGCGGCGCCCTGCTCCGTCAAGGCGGCGCGGATTTGAGGCAAAACCGTGTGAATAGGGAGGTCGGGGTTCATGAACCCCGCCCGATATCTAGCTTAATGCCCCCGCGCGACCGCAAACTGCGCCGCTTCGGCCATGGCTGCGCGCGCCTTACCATCAGGGAAGATCGAAATCGCATCAATCGCGCGATGTGCGAAATGCCGAGCTCGCTCGCGGGTGTCCTCAACCGCATTGTGCTTCCCGATCAGACCAATTGCGTCAGCCAGATCATCATCCGACGTTCGATGGCCCAGGATCGCGTCCTTCCAAAACTTGCGTTCTGTCTCATTGCCGCGCGCATAGGCGAGGATGACTGGCAGGGTCATCTTGCCTTCGCGGAAGTCGTCGCCCCGCTCCTTGCCCATTTCCGCCGCGTCAGAATCATAGTCGATTGCGTCATCGACCAGCTGGAACGCCACCCCAAGGTTGCGGCCATAGGCTTCAAGCGCGTGCTCCTGCTCTTCCGAACATTCCGCGACTACTGCGCTGATCTGGCTCGCTGCCGCAAATAGCGCAGCGGTCTTGGCGCCGATAATATGGAGATACTGCTCCTCACTGGTGGTGATCTGGCGCTGGGCGGAAAGCTGCGAGACCTCGCCTTCGGCAATCACCGCGCTTGCACGAGAGAGGATCGAGAGCACCCGCAAGCTGCCATCTTCAGTCATCAATTCAAAGGCGCGGCTGAACAAGAAATCGCCGACCAAGACGGTGGCTGGATTGCCAAAGATGATATTTGCTGCCGCCTTACCCCGACGCAGTTCGCTGCCGTCAACAACATCGTCATGCAACAGCGTGGCAGTGTGGATAAACTCGACGGCCGCGGCGAGCTTGTGATGACGCGTGCCATTATAGCCAATCAGCTCGGCCCCGGCGAGGGTCAACATTGGTCTCAGCCGCTTGCCCCCACCCGAAATGAGGTGCCCGGCAAGGCGGGGAATCAGAGGAATTTCGCTCTGCATCCGCTCCAGAATCACAGCGTTCACGGAGTTCATACCCACCGCCGTCAGCGACAGCATGGGATCGAGTGTCGGTGCCTTGCGCGGCAAAGGAATGATTTCGGCACTCATGCTGATCTGGCTCTAAGGTGGCCCGAGCGTGCTTGGCAAGCGCAGAATTGCTGCTAGTTTTGCGCGTCATGCCGCAAGATCCGCAACCCGAAAGCGCCCCAGATCTGGTCCTCGCTGCGTTCCGCAAAAGCATCGACAATATTGATGCCGCGCTCATCCACATGCTGGCAGAACGGTTCCGCATCACCCAGGCGGTTGGAGAATATAAGGCTAAGGTCACTCTCCCTGCGGCCGATCCCGACCGCGAGGCACGCCAGATCGCTCGGCTAAGGAAGCTATCCGAAGAAGCTGATCTCGATCCTGAATTCTCCGAGAAGTTCTTGCGCTTCATCATCGAAGAGGTGATCCGCCACCACGAACGCGCGGCGGCTGGCTGAACGCTTCACAAACAAAAAATGGGGCACGCAGGCAGGTTTCGCGCTGCGTGCCCTCCGGCGAAGATGTGCGGTTCCACCGGGCGGCAGACCCTCGCCGGTTCTGCAGGCTCCATCGGGGTGGCTCGCGGAGCGGGGCGCCGCCGCCAGCCGGAAGCCGCGCAATCGCAATGTTGTTTCAGCCGCGCGGGCGCCGCGTACGCGGCGGCCGCGAAACACCCTCAGCGCGTGTGCGCGAGACGGTGCGGTTGACCTGACCTTCGCTCCGGGTGGTGGTACGATCGCGCTGGGCCAGCGTTTCACCGGCACCATTGGTTACGCTCTGGCTCGCCTGCGAATTGCCTTGGCCATCGCGGCTGCGGCTACCGGCGAGCCCATAGGTCTCGCCATTGGCGCCCGTAGCGGTGCCCGTGAAGGTCGATCCGTTGTCGGTGCGGGTTCGCTCGCCTTCAAGGCTACGGCTATTGCCCTGAAGTCCGGTCTGGACGACGCTGACCGTTGCGCCCGTCTCAGTCCGCTGGCGCACGGCATTGCTTGTTGCAGTGTTGCCGGTGTTGAGATTGGTCACTTCGCGCGATCGGGTCGCGTTGCCGGCTTCGGGGTTGACCGTCGTGGTTTGCACCGAGGTTGCATTGGGGCCTTCAAAGGTCCGGGCACGGGTCTGATCCTGCGCGCTCGCGGCGGCAAAGCCAGGCAAGGCAAGGCCGAGCGCGGTCAACGAGGCGAGCATGTAGCGGGTCTTGGGCATGGTGGTATCCTCCTTGCAATCAGAAGCTTGCGGGGTCCGGCCGACGGCAGGTGTCAATTGTGCCGGTGACATGGAGGAAACGCGGCTGAGCGCAGAACCCTTCGCTCTAATCGCGATTTTCTTGCTCAGCGGGTGAGGACTCAGAGGATGGCTCAGCCGACGTAGCCTTGGCCACAGCTGCGTCAGCGCGACGAGCACGGACTTGTTCGGCCAGCGCGCGGCGCTCCTCAGGCGGGAGTCTTCGCCATGCCTCGCGGCGTTGCTCTGGCGGTAGTTGCCGGATCTCCCCTATCCGGTCTCGCAGCGAGGGATCGAGCGGCGGTCGTCCGGTCAGATCTTCGCGGGTGAGCGCCTCACCATTCTCAACCTTGCGTTGCATCGTCTCGCGCCGCGCGCCGATGCGCTGGTCGGCCAATTGTTCGCGGCGCGCTTGTGCCGCATCGATGCGCTCGCGCAGCCGTGCCTCTTGTTCGGGCGTAGGCACGGGCAGACCTGCATTGCGCCGGCGTTCGATCACGCCATCAATGCGCTGGTCTATCCGTTCGCGGCGCAGCTCGCGGCGGTTTTCCCGCACTTCGTCGATCCGGCGAAAGGCCTCGCCGAGCTCTTCCGGCGTGTCGATCGGCCCGCTGATCGCGACCTCCGTAGAGGCGGCTGAGGGCGCAACCGCAGGCACATTCGACACCTCGGCCACCTTGGGTGAAGGGGCAGCGACTGGCTTGCCAGTCAGGCTCGCCCACACCGTCCCTGCCGACGGCACCGGAATGTCAAACTGTTGAAGCAGGCCCGTCGCCGCCGCTGCGGTTGCGAGCGCCCCAAAGCTTGCAAGGCCTATCACCATCCGCTGTCCGAGCCGCCAGCGACGCGGCCCGCGTGCGGCGCGGCGCAATTCAGGTAGAGGGTCGGGCCGCACTTCGGCAGCGGCGAGAACTCGGTCGGCAAATTCTGCCGAAAGCCCTGGCACCGTGTAGTTGTCTAGCGCGCGCGCCAATGGAGTGCCGCGCAGGATAGGGGTACCCTGATCGCTCTGGTTCTCGCTCATTGCGCTTCTCCTCGCGCCGCGTAGGCCTGTCGCAGACTCGCCCGGGCGCGATGCAACAGGGATTCGAACGCTTTGATATTCATGTCCATTGCCTCAGCTGCCTCAGCATTGGGCAACTCCTCAAAGTAAGTCAGCACAATCGCAGCGCGCTGCCGCTCGGGCAAAGCCTTCACCAGCGCGCGCGCCAAGCCTTCGCGCTCGCCCACCTCGATCAGGGCGTCGGCAAGCGGAGCCTCATCCAGTTGATCGGGCACCTCGCCATCCGACAGGTGGCGTTGGCGGCGGAGCCGGTCAATCGCGAGGTTGCTCACCACCCGCATGAGCCAGCCGCCAAGCCGCAAGGTGCCCGCCGCCTGGCTCCCGACCGGATGCCGCGCAGCAATGGTCGGGGCCTGATCCCACAACCGCAAACAAGCCTCCTGAACGATATCCTCAGACTCATGGGTATCGCCCGTCATTCGGTAGGCGACGCGGTGGAGCAGCTCAGCGTGACTGGAAATGACTTCGCGCAACGCCGAGGCATCGCGCGCCCCGAGCCGCGCTGCTATCGCTGCGTCGCCGCGATCATAAGTGCTGCGCGGCGCAAGAGAGGAAGGCTCGCTGGCGGTCATGTCTCGTATCGCAAATGGCCTGTTTGCGTGTGCAGTTCGGCTATACAACGCCGAGTTTACGAAAACCCTTCGCGGGATCTTGCGATCAATCGGCCCGAGGCAGGCGGAGCTCGACGAGTAAGCCGCCCAAATCCTCGCTCGTCCCCAGACTCACGCTTCCGCCGTAAATCTCTGCGACATCGCGGACGATGGCAAGGCCGAGACCGGTGCCGGGCTTGCCCGTGTCAAGCCGAGCCCCACGATCAAAAATGCGCATCCGTTCGGCTTCCGGGATACCGGTGCCGTCATCCTCAACCCAGATGAGGCATTGGCCAGGATCGCGTGGTGCCTCACTTTCGTCAGGGTCAATCGTAACGAAAACGCTGCCCCCACCATATTTTGCGGCGTTTTCGATCAGATTGCCGAGCAACTCATCCAGGTCTTGCCGCTCGATCGCGACATTCGCCGCCTTGTCGCCTGCAATATCCAGCCGCCCTTCGGGGTATAGCCGTTCCACCGCCCGGCGGACGGCCTCGGCGCTCGCCATCACATTCGCACGCGCATGTCCGATCGCACGGCGGCCCACAGCACGGGCGCGGGCAAGGTGGTGATCAACATGGCGCTGCATGGTCCGCGTCTCGCGCATCACCGCCTCACCCAGATCGGGTGCACGCGCGGTCGCCGCGTTGGTAAGCACCGTAAGCGGTGTCTTGAGCGCATGGGCCAAATTGCCCGCGTGCCGCCGCGCTTCCTCGGCCTGACGCTCGGTATGTTCGAGCAGTGCATTAACCTCCTCGACCAACGGCTGCACTTCAAATGGTAGCGGTTCGACGATGCGGTTCGCGCCGGTCGTGCGCAGGTTCTGGATGGCCGCGCGCACCCGTCGCAGCGGCGATAGCCCGTAACGGATCTGAAGCAGCGCCATCACCAAGAGACCAAGCCCGAGCAGGGCAAAGCTCCAGATCAGGATCAATCGCACCCGCCCGATCTGCTCGTCCATCTGCTCAGTCGCACTCGCCACGGCGAAGGTCCAGCGCGTCTCACTCCCGGGCAGAATTACGGTTCGTTCCACGATCCTGAGCGGTTCATCCTTGAACTGGGCGGAATTGTAGAAATGCACATCGCTGTCGAAGTGGTCGCCTCCCGCCTCGACACCTTCGAGCTTGAGCGTCCTGTCCCATAAGCTGCGCGAGGGCCATGGTTCAAAACTACCGCCGCTGATCTGCCAATAGAGACCACTGCCGGGTTCCAGAAAGCGCTGGTCGCCCAACGTGCGGTAGAAATAGACCTCACCACTGGCGTCGATCTCAGCTGACGCGATCATCGCGGTGAGGATGTAGTCGAGCTGCTCATCGAAATTGGCCTCGACCTGGCTGGTCAGCGTGCGCTCCAACGCAATACCGCCGCCAAGCAGCAGGATGAATATCCACCCCGCAGCGATCAGCCCCATGCGGCGCGCAAGGCTCGCGCGTGGCTTGGCAATTCTCGCGCTGTCTTGTCCCGCCAAGGTCTGCGCCTCGCCGACTGGCAAGACGGTCTGCGCGTCGCCGCCGAACGCCGCCGCCTCAGGCGCGGGGCGCGTCGGCGGGGTCGTCGAGGCTGTAACCGAGGCCACGGATGGTTGTTATCACGTCTGCGCCAAGTTTCTTGCGGATCCGGGTGACAAAGACTTCGATAGTGTTTGAATCCCGGTCGAAATCCTGATCGTAGATGTGCTCAATAAGCTCGGTGCGGCTGACCACCTTGCCCTTGTGGTGCATGAGGTAGCTCAACAGCTTGTATTCCTGCGCAGTCAGTTTGACGGGCTCGCCCGCGAGCGTGACCCGACCCGATCGCGTGTCCAGCCGCACATCGCCAGCAGTCAGTTCGGACGAAGCGTTGCCAGACGCGCGCCGGATCAAGGCACGCAGACGCGCGATCAGTTCCTCAGTCTGGAACGGCTTGGCGAGATAGTCATCCGCGCCAGCATCGAGCCCAGCAACCTTGTCGCTCCAGCTATCACGCGCGGTCAGCACCAGCACCGGAAAGCTCCTGCCCTCCCGCCGCCACATCCCAAGCACCGTAAGTCCGTCGATTTCAGGCAAGCCGAGATCGAGCACCACAGCGTCATAATCCTCGGTCGAACCCATAAAGTGCCCGTCTTCACCATCGGCCGACAGATCGACTGCGTAACCTTGGCCCTCCAGCGTTGCCTTGAGCTGCGCGCCAAGAGTGGGTTCGTCTTCGACGATCAGAATTCGCATAGTCCACCACGTTTCTGCATAGAAGTGCGCTGGGTCGTGCGCCTTTGGCGGATGCGCGTCAAGCAAGCGCCCTGCGCCCACTGGTCCGCTGTCCCCCACTGATCACCCATGCTCGCTTATCCGTTAGCGCGAACGACCGATGATGCGCCCTGTGCGAGCATCGACATCGACGTAAGTCACGCGGCCCTCGCGGATAAACTTGAGCCGGTAAGCCCGCGCGCTCGAATCATAGGCTGGCCCCAGATATTCGGCGCCGCTCATTTGCGGTAGAACCCGTCGCTCGATTTCCCGCAAGGGAAGCTGTGTGCCCGCCTTCGTCTCGCGCCGCGCTTCGCCCTGATCGCCGCTGGGCTGATCCTGAGCAGACGCGGGTGCAGCTACCAGCGTCACCGCAGCGAGAAAACTGAGCAGCAAGGAAAAAAGGGACTTCATGACAGCACGATCCCTAGAATGTGTCCATTGAACAAGCCGTGAATGGCGGTCATGGCCGTGTATTGCTCTGATCGCGAACGAGTTCATAAGTGATGGAAACGCTGACGCCGGCTGAGATCATTCCAGGTTGTACAGGGGGCGCAGAGGCCGCTGCAGATACTTGCACAGCCGACCTGCTGGACTCCACTATGGGCCCACCACCCGCCATGCTTTCAGTGATCGATCGCACCCTGACATCATCGTAGCCGAACAAGGCTGCATAGGCCTTAGCTTGGGCCTGTGCCCGCGCCACCGCGCGTTTGCGCGCGGTATCCTTGGCAGGTTGGTCATCAGCAACGCCGAACACCGGCCCGCTGAGGTCGTTTGCTCCCGCCTCGACCAGCGCATCAAGCATTCGGCCCGTATCCTCGATTTTGCGCAGCGTCAGACTAACCCGATTGGACGCCTGATAGCCGCGGAACACGGGACGCTGCGTGGACTGATCATAATCGTAGCGGGCATTGAGATTGATGCCCGTGGTCTGGATGTCCTTCTTGGCGATGCCAAGCGCCTTTATCCTTTCGATAACCTTCTGCATTTCTTCCGAATTCTGTCGCAGGGCCTCAGTTGCAGTCGGGGCATCCGTAATCACGCCGGCGCCAATGGTGACAAGGTCGGGGGCAACTTCCACGCTCTCGAACACGTTGAGTTCGACGACGGGTCCCGCCGCGGGGATTTCGATCTCGGCAGCCGCGAGGCTGTGGGCTGGAAGCGTCAGCGCGCTGGCGCAGGCCAACGAAATACCGGGCTTTATCATGGGGTATTTCCTCCGATCCGCCGCACACTTACA
>JBJTTE010000026.1:0-22611 GCA_046080005.1 Erythrobacter sp. | reverse complement strand
CCTCGTTGTAGCAAGGGATGACGACCGAAATCTCAGGCACGAAGGCGGACTGCTGGGTCATGGTCGATTGATCGATGAACATGCCGGTGTTGTCTCTTCTGCCGCCTCAGGCCGGGTCCGCGACGCGGCCGGCACCGTTCGGCAAGCGCCAGTTGTAGAATTCGATGCCGAGGCCAAGCAGCAGGATGATTGCTGCAATGATCCCGAATGGCAGATTGAACTGGCGCGAGGTATCAACATACGCGCTCTCAAGGATGCGAATGTTAGCGGTCGAGGTGAGTTCTTCGACCACGGTACCTTCCAGCACCCGCTTGTAACTTTCATAGAGCGACAGCGACAGATTAAGTTCCCGTCGCAACTTATCGACCTCGGTGGATTCGCGTACCACCCGGCCGACAGAATTGGGGTCGCCTGGCGATAGTGAGCGCGCTTCAGCGAGCTGCAGGTTGAGAGCGTCAATCTCCGCTTTGATCTGCCGTACGTTCAAATGATCGTCAGTGTAGAACTCGCGCGCAGCGTTGAGTTGGGTCTGTTTGCCGATCAGCATGTCCTCAAGCTGGGGCACTCGCTCCCCAATTGCTCCAATCGAAGACTCTGGGGAGCTGTAGCGTGTCCGCTTGCGGAAGATGTCATATTTGGCCTGAGCGGCAGCGAGTCGATCACTGGCATCTTGGACCAGTTCTTCCAGCACCTTGCGTTTATAGGCCGTCTGCTTGCGCGATACGTCGGCCAGCTCGTCGCGGATGCCCACAGCATAGGCGCCAACAATGTCATGTGCGAGATCGGCGTCTTCATTAAGCAGTTCGACTTGCACGATACCGCCGCGCAGAGCCCGCACATCGACCTCGCGATCAAGCCAGCGGGTGGTCTCAATCTTTGACTTGCCGACCCGATCGTCGAGCTTGAGTTTCTCGATGACCTGCTCACGCACGGCATCGCTGCGACCAATCAGAAGGCTCACTTCGACTGCGGTTTGCTGACCGAATACGTTCTGTACCGCGCCCAGCTGGGTTAAGGCACTGGCCAGGCCGAGGCTGCCGGGATCGGTCGGGGTTAAGGTGACCGCAGCCCGATACTTCTCTGGAAAGATTGTGAGCAGGACGAACGCGACGAGCAGGACGAAGAACACGATCCGTCGCCACTTTGCATTGCGGATGATCGGAGCGTTCGCAATAGCGGCGGTGAGAGAGCGCGGGGGCGTTACCATCAGTTGATCGCGAACACTGTTGCTGCAGCAAGGCCCAGCTGGAAAAGCACTGTGCTAATCTGCGCGACCCGCGCCAGAACGTCAGTCGACCGGGTCTTGACTGGAACGAAGATGACATCTCCGGGAAGCGCCGGCTCGCTCAAGGCCCCCTTATCACGGATCAATACCTCGCCGTTGGCACGCACGACAAAGATATCGCTCCGTGCTGCTGCATCAATCGTACCGCCCGAAAGCGCGATATAGTCGCGGATCAGGCGCGACTTCTCGCCGAGCATGAACGAGCCTGGGCGGTAGACCGCGCCAAAGACGCCAACGCTCGAGGGCTGCGGCGGAATATAGATGCGGTCGTTGTTTTCGAGCACCAGACTGCCCGGCGGCGCTGTGTCCCCCGGCGCGATGTCAAGCACCAGCCGACCATCGGGCTCAGCCTTCCGCAGGTTGCTGAGGAAATTGCGAACCGCAGTGATCTGTAAATCCTGCTGGCCTTGCGTGACGCTGCTGTCGACGGTCAGCGGCGAGGTGGCCAACGTGAGTTCGATCTGATCAATCGCGTATTCAAAACTCTCCCGCTGTTGCGCTCGCACCGAATTGCGGATCAACTGTGTGCCGAAGGGGAAAGCCCGGCCCGTCAAACCACCTGCCATTGCGATCACTTCAGCCATCGGCGTGTCAGGCCCGACAAAGTAATTGCCGGGCTTCGTTACCTCACCTTCGATCCGAACGATGATCGATTGCCGCTCCAGCGGTTGCCGAAGACTACCCTGCGCGAGCACCTGGAGGATATCGCCCTCCGCAGCGCGGGTCGTTTGCGCCTCAAGCATCGACAGCTGCTGCGGCCCAGGCGCGCTATCGGGCGTCGCCCGATAGAGCAACACCCGTGACGGGTCGCCAAGGTTGCTCACGCCGCCAGCCAGCTTGATCAGATCGGCCAGCGTCTCGTTGGGCCGCAATTCAAAGATTGCTTCCTTGTTGACGCTGCCGAACACCGCCACTTGTCGGCCAACCGGCGGGATCAGCAACACATCTTCGTTCTCAAGCACGAAGTCCTTGAGCCGACTGCCCCCCACAAGCAGTTCGTAAAGATCGAATTCGCCAACTTCTCGGCCATCGCGGATCAGTTTGACCGAGCGCATCGAACCGCCAGCGCTCGGCCCCCCGGCCTGGAATACCGCGTTGGCGAGACTGGACAGGCTCGATAAAGAAAACGCACCTGGGTTGTTGGCAAAGCCTGTAACAAAGACTCTGATCCCGCGCAGCTCCTTCACCCTGACGCCAACCCGGAAGTTGCGATACTGGGTTCCTATCGCGCGCATGAAGAACTCTTTGAGGTCGCTGTTACGCACGCCGGCGACGCGAATCATGCCCACGCTGGGCAGGTAGATCTCCCCATTGTTGTCGACTGTGCGCTGGACGCTACCTTCGACCGAGCCTGACAGCGAGATGTCGATCGTATCGCCGACATTGATGCGATAGTCGGGGGGGACAGTGGCCGTTGCCGGAACAGCAAAATCACGATTTTCGGGAAGGATCAGATCCGAGCCGAAGATCTCCAGCTTGCGCCCGAGCACCCGCTCGACATAGAGCTCAAACTCGCCGGGCTCAGGCGGTTTGAGACTACGAGGGTTACGCTCAAGCAGGCTCGACTCTTCATCGTCCGCTGATTGCCCATCATTGGTCTCGATCACGATCGAAGGGTTGGCACCCTCTTCATTGATGTCGGTCGGGCTGAAATCTGCTGACGTTCCGTTTGCCTCTCCGCGACCGCGCTGATCTCTAGCCGCCTCGCCGCGGCTCTCGTCCTCCTCCTGAGTGCGCGATTGGGCTAGCAGCGACTGCGACGGCAAGGCCAGTAACAGCGCACCTGCGAGTGCCAGCAATTTCGAAAACGTGATGAAAGACGCGAACTTCATATTGCGGTCCAAATCAAGGATGATCCCTCGTCTCGTGAGGAGCGCGGCGTTGCCGTTGACGCCGCCTCATAGCAGCCCGCGCCTTTAACGCTACCTTCGATTACCCCCAAGAGTGGATAATCGGATGTCCGCCGATTGGCGGCGCAACCCGGGCCAGAATGGCCTGAGCCAGCGCATCTGGATCAGCGAAGCGAAGCGATGCCGGTACGCCGTCATCAGCATCGCCATAACCATATTCGACGAACAGGCAGTCCATTGCGCGCGTGCGTGCCAGCGCGATGTCGACTTCGCTGTCGCCGACCAGAATACAGTGATCGGCCGACAGGCCCAGCTGGCGCAGCGTTTCGTCGAGCATGTCGGGAGCCGGTTTTGGGGGCAGGGCGGGAGTGCTCCCGACCACCGCCGCGAAATGGTGCGCAATGCCGAGCTCGGCCAGCACTTTTTCGCACAGGTGTTGCGGCTTGTTCGAACACACCGCGAGCTTGAGGTCTGCAGCGTCAAGACCGGCCAGCAGTTCGGCGATGCCGGGATAGAGGCTCTCGGGCGGTGTGCGGGTCGCGACATAGCGCTCGCGGAAGATCACAAGGTCCGCTTCGGCGTCCTCGGTATCCTCGCCCAACAGGCCGCTGACCAGAGCAAGGCCGCCGAAACTCGCACAGGGCAAAGCTGCCGCATAGGTGATCCGGCGAGGCGATCCGCGCTCTGCCAGCATCGCATTGATGATCGACAGTGACATCGGCACAGTGTCAACCAGGGTGCCGTCAAGGTCGAAGATCACGCCAGCAAGATGCTTTCCCGCAGCCATCAGCTCATCAGCGGGATGAGCATGTTCTCAGACAATTCCTCACGCGACAGGAAGGGCGAGAGATCTTCGAGCGGGGCCGTAACCATGGTGCCGTCCTCAAGCCGCTTCGACGAGAGCTTCGGCGCAAAGTTCTGCTCCTTGTCGACCATCACCTCGCAGATTGCCGGGCCGGGCGCAGTGAGCGTTTCCGCAATCGCTTCGGCCATGTCGCTATGCTCGGTGGTGCGGCGGTACGCAAAGCCGAAAGCAGCGGCGACCTTGGCAAAATCGGGGAAGGTTACCCCGGAATCCGGCCCGCACCCGACCGAAAAGCCATTGAAATGGGCCTGCTGGGACTGACGGATCGAGTGGTAGCCCGAGTTGTTATAGAGGAAGATCTTGGCCGGAATGTTCTGTCCGACGATCGTCTGGAGCTCCTGCAGGTTCTGCATGATCGAACCGTCTCCTGCCATGCAGATGATCCGGTTGGAGCCTTCGGGCATGGCGTGCCACGCACCGATCGTTGCGGGCAGATCATAGCCCATCGATGCCGCGCCCGAATTGGAATAGAGCCGCTGTCCGCGCCTGAGCTTTGCCGCCTGCACCGTCACCACGGCGGCGGTTGCATCGGCCATGACAATGACTTCATCCTCGCCAAGCTGATCGAACAGGACCTGGGTGAAGCAGTAGGGATTGATGACGCCCTTGGTGTCCCAATATTCGGGGAGCACCGGGTAATAGCGCCGCCGACGCTCCTGAGCCCACGCCAGATACGCATTGTGGTTGGCCGGGGTCTGGTAACCCTCCACCGCCCGCTCAAGCGCAGGCAGGAAGTCCCTCAGGTCGGCATGGACCGGCATGTCGATCGACAATGTCGGCTTGGCCAGCTCGGCTGCATCGACATCCACCATGATCTTCTTCGCGGCCCGCGCAAAGCAAGCGAAATTGTAGCTGATCTGACGGATATTGAGCCGGCAGCCCAGCACCAGCACGAGGTCCGAATTCTGCACCGCAAAGTTGCCGGCGCGGTCGCCAACGGTACCGGGGCGTCCGACATAGAGTGGGTGGTCGTCATCCACGAGGTCCTGCGCATTCCAGGCCGGCGCGACGGGAATTCCCAGCGCGTCCGCGATCCGCATAAAGGTGTCATAGGCGCCGCTGATCCGCACACCCGTGCCCGGCAGCAGCACCGGCCGCTCGGCTGCGGCAATGGCAGCGACCACATCGCGCGCCGCCGCATCCACCGCATCGCCGCGCAGCCAGCCATACTCGGCCGGAACCGCAAAGGGGCGGCCATAGCCTTCGCGCACCGCATCAAAGCCGTGGAGCGTCGCTGGGTCAATCGGCGCGGCCTGGATGTCGATGGGCATATCGAGCCAGACGGGACCCGGGCGGCCAGTCTCGGCCAGATACAAGGCCTTTTCAAGCAGATATCGGATGTCCGAAGGGTCCATCACAGTCACGGCGAACTTGGTGATCGGGGTCACCATCGACACGATGTCGACCTCCTGATCGCCCAATTGACGAAGGCGAACCGGCGCGCGGTGCGCCATCGTCTCGCGCTTCACCTGGCCCGATACCACCAGCATCGGGATAGAGTCGGTGTAGGCGCCGTGCACGCCATTGAGGGCATTGATGCCCCCCGGTCCCGTGGTGACATTGACCACCGGCAGCTTGCCCGATAGCCGCGCGTAGCTCTCCGCCGCCATCGCCAGCGCCTGTTCGTGATGACAGCAAACATATTTCATGCCGTCAACGCGCCCGAGCGCATCGTTGAGGTGCATGGCTCCGCCGCCCGTCAGCATGAACACATGGCTGACCCCATGCTCACGCAGCCGCCCGGCTACATAGTCGGACAAGCGCAATTTCGTCATCAGTAACCCATTCCCTGATTATCGCTCCGACGCCCAGTGCAGCGCCGGAGACCCTCCTCGATGATCAGCCGACCGCGCTCGCCTTGACGGGTTCGGGGATGTCCCGCTAGAGGCCGCGGGTCGGCACCAGCGCGAGAACCTCAGGATCGTTGCTGTAGCTCGCCGAGATATCGTCAAGCAGCACGGGACCATGCGCGGGAAGGGCAGCGGTCAGGGTCTCGCCCGCTTCGAATTCGCGGGTCGAAATCTGGCCCTGCAGGAGCGGGATGGCGAGATAGACGTCGTCTGCGGTCAGGACATGGCCAGCCGGCAGGTCGCGTTTGGCATAGACGCCGCGCACCAGCGCATCGAGATATTCGCGCTCGCCATCGGGAACGACACGGCGCTCGGTACCCGCGCCTCCGCACATTTCCTTGGCCTTGTGGAACGCCTTGAACCAGACATCGGCCTGCTCAGGCTTGGTGCAGTAGGGGCTGACCGGCACGCCTTCGTAATCAATGTCGATGTGACGCTCAAAGGTGCGCGCACCCTTGCCATAGGCGATGAGGATGGAATCGTGCCAATCGCGCTGTTCGTGGGTCGACAGGCCGATCATTACCCCTGGATAGCGTGCCTTGAGGTAGTCGATCTGGTTGAGTTCGAGATCGCTGTCTTCGGAGGGGTAGAGCGACACGCAATGATTGAGCGCAAAGGGAATACCCTGCGAGGTGAAGAACGTGACCAGATTGTCAAGGTGATGCTCGGCCGCGCCGCCTGAAGAGGCGATCACCGGCTTGCCGGTCGAGGCGATCTTGCGCAGCAGCGTCTTGTCGCGAATGTCCGAACTGGCGATCTTGAGGATATCGACACCAAATTCGACGCATTTGTCGACCGAGGTTTCATCGAACGGCGTCACAATGGTCAGCATGCCCTTGGCGCGGGTCGCCTCGACCATCGCGCGCAGGCTCTCCCATGGCATCTGCGTGGCCAGCGTCTTCTTGATGTAGCGGAAATCCGATAGGCCGCGGAAGTCCTTGTGCACGAAGCTGTCGACATCGCGGAACTGCAGCTTGATCGAGGCCTTGACCCCGTTCTTCGCAACGACATCGGCGAAATCATTGATAATCTTAATCCCCCGTTCCAGCTTGCCCCAATGATTATTGGCAAGCTCAAGAACGAAAAGGTCTTCAAAGATACTATTGTCCATGACAAGAACCCTAATGAGTAAATAGTTAAGTGTGCGACAACTATTCGTTATTTTTACTAGGCTGCCGACTGTTGCAACCACTGCAACGTGTCATTTATGCTTAATGATAAAGGCCTTAGCCGTCGGCCGCTTTCCATGGCAAGCGATTTCGTATCCGGGAAGCTTCCCAGATAAGCGCTTGGGTGAAGTGTATCTACTGTGCCACGCTCGATCATCACAGATGGTGCGACAGCATTGCCCACCGCTTCGGCGATGTCACCCATCTCCAGCACTTCGGCACCGCACAAATCCACCGGCCGGTCTCGCCCGATACCGGCAAGCGCAGCGTCGATAATCAGATCGGACAGATCATCGACATGGAGAAAGGAACGGAACACCGGCACTTGGGCCGATATCTTGATGGTATTGCGCGACATGGCCTGGAGCGCGAAATTCGAAATCGCGTAGGATTCGACCTTGTTGATGTGCGGCCCGGCGATATTGAAAATCCGCCCCGCGATCACTGGCACGCCAGCTGACCGGCCCCATTGCAGAAAGCGCTCTTCCTGCCGCAATTTGGCGAGGCCATAGGGATGGAGATCATGGCCATCGGCTGCCAGCTTGGCCGCGCCTGAAGAGGCCACGAAAAGGCTAGCCGGGCCCCCGTCCAGCGCGGTCAACACGGCATCGTCGATGCCGAGATTGGTCGACGTAAAAGCGAGTTCTCCGAGCTCCTCTGCTTTTTCCTTGGTCAGATAGGCAAGGTGCACCACATGCGCGCCAGCAACATCGTCAGGCTTGATCATGTCGAGCGCGCGCACCGCCAACTGCTCGCCCCAAGGCAAGTCCATAACCCGCTCGGACGAGGCAAAGGCCAGCACGCGTCCGCCCAAAGCACCGCCGAAGCGCGCCGCAAGGTTGGCCAGCAAGGCGCGGCCAATCCAGCCCGAAGGGCCAGTGATCACGAAACGTGCTGATGAACCCGTGCTGGTCATCGCTGCGATCAACGCGACCTGCTGCTGGCCACGAATTTGGCGATGGTGTCGGTCATGTAGCCAATCTCGCTCTCGCCCAGGCCCGGATAGACCCCCACCCAGAAGGTCCGTTCCGTGACGATGTCCGAATTGGTCAGGTCACCCACGACGCGGTAGTTGCGGTTCTTCATGTACGGCTGACGGGTGATATTCCCCCCGAACAGCAAGCGCGTGCCGATCTTCATGTCGTTGAGGTGCTTGACCACGTCATCGCGGGTGAACGGCGTGCCTTCACGCAAGGTGATCGGGTAGCCGAACCAGCTTGGGTCGGAACGCGGGGTCGCCTGCGGCAGGATGAACACATCCTCCAGCGCGCGCAACTGTTCGGTCAGCAGCGCAAAGTTGCGACGGCGTGCGGCAACAAAATCGTCGAGCCGGTCCATCTGCGCAAGGCCCACGGCGGCCTGCATGTCGGTGATCTTCAGATTATAGCCGCAGTGGCTGTAGGTATACTTGTGATCATAGCCGAAGGGCAGATCGCCCAGACGGCGACAGAAGCGCTTGCCGCAGGTGTTATCGACGCCGGGTGCGCACCAGCAATCGCGGCCCCAATCGCGCATCGATTCCATCACCCGCTTCAAGCGCGGCTTGTCGGTGAACACCGCGCCGCCTTCGCCCATGGTGATGTGGTGCGCCGGGTAGAAGCTCAGCGTGCCCATGTGCCCGAAGGTGCCAACATGCTGGCCGTCATAGGTCGCTCCGAGCGCGTCGCAGCAATCCTCCACGACGAACAGGTTATGTTTCTCGGCGACCCGCATCACTTCGGCGACGTCGAAGGGGTTGCCCAGCGTGTGGGCAATCATGATCGCGCGGGTTTTGTCGGTCACCGCCGCCTCGATCATTTCCGGCTTGATATTGTAGGTCGGGATATCGACGTCGACGAACACCGGGACGATGCCGTATTGCAGCGAGGGATTGATCGTGGTCGGGAAGCCGGTGGCAACGGTGATCATCTCGTCACCGGCCTTCAGCGCATCATTGCGCAGGTAATGGCTGGTGAGCGTCGAGAATGCGACCAGGTTTGCCGAAGAGCCCGAGTTCACTGTCAGGGCATGCTCAACGCCAATATACTGCGACAGGCGTGCTTCGAACTCGGTGTTGAAACGGCCCGTCGTAAGCCAGAAATCAAGCGCGCTTTCCGCCAGCAATTTCATGTCCTTGGCACCGTAGACCTTGCCCGAGACCGGCACCACGCTTTCGCCCGGCACGAACGGGCGGGGCGCGTGGTGGACCTCGGCATATTGCCCCACCAGATCAATGATCAGCTTGCGGAATTCGGCCTCGCCAAGATCGCGCAGTTCTTCGGGACTGGAGGGAATGGGACGGTTCATGCAACATCACTTTCTCGGGAGAGCGTTTCGTTCATCAGCGCGCGGTAGTCGGCAAGCTGGCTGCGGGATATGGCCAAAACATCGGCGCCAGCAGCGACGGCTTTATGCCAATCGATAATGCGATCAATCGTCATACCGAGATTAAAACTTGGCAGCCATTTGAGTTCCGCCCGTGCCTTCGCGCAATCAAGCGTGAGGAGCTTTGCCTCGTGCTTGGCGTGATCTTCAACCACCTGGTGGCTGCCGCTGCCCCAGCGCTCGATCATCCGCTTGACGATCCACAAGACGGGGCGCGTGTCTGCGGGTGAGGGGCCAAAGTTCCAGGCGTCGGCGAAGCGCTTTTCGCCCTGCGCAAGGTGCTGCGCGATCAGGAGATAGCCGCCAAGGGCTTCGAACACGTGCTGCCACGGGCGCACCGCGTGGGGCGAACGGATCGTTACCGGCTCGCCGGCGATGATCGCGCGGATGATGTCCGGGACCAAACGGTCCGCCGCCCAATCGCCGCCGCCAATCACATTGCCGGCTCGCACCGAGGCGAGCAACGGGCCGGCTCCGGCGGAGAAGAACGACTGGCGGTAGGACGCGATGACGATTTCGGCCGCCGCCTTGCTGGCGCTGTAGGGGTCATGCCCGCCCAGCGCGTCGGTTTCGCGATAGGGCCAGACCCACTCGTTGTTGCGGTAGCATTTGTCACTCGTCACCGCGACAATGGCCTCAAGCCCGGGCACGCGGCGGCAGGCATCGAGGACATGCGCCGTTCCTTGCACATTGGTGGCGAAGGTTTCACGCGGTTCGTCATAGGAGAGCCGGACGATCGGTTGCGCCGCCAGATGAAACAGCGTCTGTGGCTGTGCCTCGCTGACCACCTCATCGACCAGTGCGGCGTCACGAATATCGCCTTCGATATGGTGCACCAAACGCTCGGCACCGATCTGGCGGAACAGGCTGGGATCCTCGGCGGGGAGGGACAGGCCCGTCACCTTGGCGCCCATCTCGGACAGCCAGAGTGAAAGCCACGCACCCTTGAATCCGGTGTGGCCGGTCACCAACACGCGGCGACCATCCCAGAACCGCCGGTCTACCAGCATTTCCAGGGCGCCCCTTCCTGCCACAATTCCTCAAGGTAGGTCTTGTCGCGCAGGGTATCCATCGGTTGCCAGAAGCCCTTGTGGTGGAAGCCGCGCAATTGGCCATCAGCGGCAAGCCGTTCCATCGGTTCGCGCTCCCAGATCGACAGCGGGCCATCGACATAATCGTCGATGATCGACGGGTCACCTACGAAGAAACCCCCATTGATCAGGCCACCATCACCCGCCGGCTTCTCGCGAAAGCCGGTGACGGTTGTTCCATCGAATTCGAGCGCGCCAAAGCGGCCCGGGGGGGCGACAGCTGTCACGGTCGCCTTGGCACCATGGGCCTTGTGGAATGCGAGCAGGGCGCCGATATCGATATCCGCCACGCCGTCGCCATAGGTAAAGAAGAACGGCTCGCCATCGGTGAGATAGGGCCGGATCGCCTTGAGCCGGCCGCCGGTCATGGTTTCCACACCAGTGTCCACCAAGGTGACCTTCCAGCCTTCGTTGCGGTTGCGATGAACCTCGATGCTGTTCGACGCGAGATCAATCGTAACGTCCGCCAAGTGCAGGAAATAGTTGGCGAAATACTCCTTGATGATGTAGCCCTTATAGCCAAGGCAAATCACGAATTCCTTCACGTTGTAGTGGGAATAGATCTTCATGATATGCCAGATAATCGGCATCCCGCCGATTTCGACCATGGGCTTTGGCCTGATCGAAGTCTCTTCCCCAAGGCGGGTCCCTAGCCCGCCTGCCAATATTACTGCTTTCATTACGCCTTCACGACTTTGACCCGAGCCGAGACCGCAAGACACGTTCCGCCAATGGCGCACGGTGTTGGGGGCCGGTGAATTGATTGAACCGTTGGATTGCGACCGTTGTTCAGTTCGCGTGGCTGATAGCCACCCGACCACGGCAGCACAAGTTAAGAAAAAATGTCAGGCTGGGCAGTGGCAGAGGCAAGATGAACCGTGGATGATCGGTCTGCGCCGAGCCCTGATCGGCCACCCAAACCACGATGCGAGCGCCGCTATGTTTCACGTGAAACCGCTCGCAAAGCGGCGTCAAAGGAGGGTCTAGGGCGGCCTGGAAGGGGTCTAGGCGGGGTCTAGCCGGGCTCTGACGGGCTGCTGCCACTGGCCTGAAACAAGCGTCGTGCGCCCGATCAGGCGCTTTGCGCTGGTCGCCACGCCGTCCCCTGACAGACCCCGCAGCGTCCCTTCAATCAATCAGCGCATCTGCGTCAAATCTCTCGCCTGCGCATTGCCTGTTTGGCTAAGGGATTTGCTGCGACATCGCGATTATCACCGTCACCCATGGCCCAGCGCAGGCTGCCAAAGCGACGATGCGGCGAAAGAGCGCGCTAGCGATGCCGCGGTCTCCGGTTTCGCTTGCCGTGCCTGCACATGCGCGGCTGATAGGACAGTCAGGGGAGGAAAACGTGTCAGATGCCAGAGCCGGAGAGCGGCATAACCAAGGATCGCCCACGCCAGCGCGGCATGCGCGCAAGCACCGGGCCTTCGCCGCGCTATGGTCCGCGCTTGGCATCCTCGGCCTCATCGCTGGTGCGCCGCTTGTCGCGCAAGACAGCACCGAGATGCTCATAGCGAGCAAGCCTGCCGGAATCGTGATCGCGATGCTCAATGCCGGCTACAATCCCGAACTGACGACCGACCGTATGGGCGATCCGATGATTGTGTCGCGCGGGCCGAATGCCTCGCTGTTTGTGTTTTTCTTCGGCTGCCATGCCGAGACGCACGACAATTGCCATTCGATCCGTTTTCAGGTGGGATTCGACAGATCCAAGCCATGGAATGCGCAGGACGCGCTCAACCTCGCTAACGAGCTGCCATTTCTGAGCGTGCGGCTTGACAAGGAGGGTGATCCCTTCCTGCATTGGGATCTGGTCATGGGTGACGGCATACTGCGCACGACCTTCGTCAAGAACCTGCGCGCCTTTGATGAATCGGTAACGACGGCCGCCGAGACGATCTATGCCGAGGAAAAGGCCGAACTGTTGCAGCAGCAGTGATCAGGCAGTGATAAGAGCGCCGATCTGGCGCAGATGCTGACGCTGACGCTGGTGCCGGCATAGCTGGGCGAGGTACTGCACAAGGCTCTGCCGGCAAGCGGATAAATCCGCTTCCCGCCCGCTGGCAGGGGCTCACCAGCCCCGGCTCTCCAGCACCGGCACCATGAAGCGGTTGAGCCCGGCCGCCAGCAGCGCAAGCGCGGTTCGACGCGGGCGGGCAAGATGCCGACCGTCGACCGCCATGTATTCGATGATCCCGCGCGCGCCCCGATTGCGCTTGAACTGCGAGGCGCCGGCCGAACCGTGGAACCGCAGACCCCGCTCCAGTGCGAGCTCGGTCGCACAGTAGCTGGCGATCCGGTAGAGCGCCTCCCCCTGCGGCCGCGCGGTGTCATAGCCCATCAGCGGCACCGTCCCGACCCCGCCCGCGCAAGCCAGCGCGGCAAAGGCCATCACCTCGCCTGCCCGATCGCGCAGCAGTGAATAGGCGAGCAGGCCCGTCTCGGCGCTCATCATGATGTATGCGGGGGTGAAGCGCGGATTGATCGCCGAATAGCGCGCCACGTAGAGCTGGTGGTAGAGATCGGCGATCCGCGCCGCATCGGCGGGGGCGATCCGCGCAGGGCGCTCCAGCGTCAGCCCCGATCGCCGCAGCGCTCGCGCGTCGGCCTTGGTGTGGCTGCGCGGGCGCCAGTCGCGAGCCAGATCGTCGATCACCCACACTTGCCGGGCGGGAAGCAGCGTCCAGCCATCGGCGCGCACCGTCTCCAGCAGCGCCGGACAGGTCCATTCGTCCACCGAACGGATCACGATGAAGTGATCGGGATAGCGCCCCGCAAGATGGCTGCGCATCTGCGCCAGTCCATCGCCCTGCCAACTGCCGTGGAGGTTGGTCGAGAGCAGCCAGTTGTCGAGATGCACCGCGCGGTTGAGGCGGCTGACGCGCATGAGCCCGCCGATCAGCCCCAGCACGCCTTCGGCCGCGTAGCGCACCCCGCCTAGGCCCATCAGTCCGATCTCGTCGCGCGGATAAAGGACGTAGGTGCTGTGCGGGCTCGAGATATAGGTGCGCCCGCGGGCACCATCGTCGACCGTCACCGGCAGCCGCATGGCGCCGTGCTGCAGCAGCACGACCTCGCAGCCGGCATTGGCGATCAGGGCGGACGTGCCTTGCGCGCGGAACGCCATCACGTGGCGCGCAGCGGGCGAACCGTCGGCCGCCAGCGCGGCGGCATCGCACAGCAATTCGGAAGTCACGCGCAAGGATGCTCCACCCGTGGGGGCGGCAAGGCACCACCCGGCGCCTCGTGCAGTGGCGCGTGTTCGTGACGCGATCTTGACACTGCGGAGACCTGCGTAATTCGGACAAGGTTGACGGGGCCTTGCAGCCGGCCGAGTGGCGGCGTAAGGCCGCGCGCTCCCCATCCAAGAGAGTTCCATGCAGGAAACGCCCGTCGCCTCGAACGTCCGCCTGACCGGTCGCCCGGTGATCTCCGCCACCGGCCTGTTCACGCCTGCCGAGACCATCACCAACGAAGAACTGGTCGCCAGCTTCAACGCCTATGTCGATGCGCGCAATGCTGCCCATCCCGAGGCCGAACCGCTCGCCTATTCATCGGTCGAATTCATCGAGAAGGCGAGCGGGATCAAGTCGCGGCACGTGATGAGCAAGGCGCCGATCCTCGATCCCGAGATCATGTGCCCGCGCCTGCCCGAACGCGCCAATGATCAAATCTCGGTCATGGCCGAGATCGGTGTCGCCGCCGCAAAGCAGGCGCTCGAGAGCGCAGGCCGCGCGCCGCAAGATGTTGACGCAGTGCTATGCGCGGCCGCCAACATGCAGCGCGCCTATCCAGCCATGGCGATCGAGATTCAGCAGGCGCTTGGGATCGAGGGCTTTGGCTTTGACATGAATGTCGCTTGCTCCTCGACGACCTTCGGGATCCAGACTGCCGCTGATTATGTCCGGGCGGGGAATGCCAAAAGCGTGCTGGTGGTCAGCCCCGAGATCACCTCGGGCCACCTCAATTGGCGCGACCGGGACAGCCACTTCATCTTCGGCGATGTGGCGACCGCCGTGCTGGTGGAGGACGCAGCGATCGCCCCGGCGCAGCATTGGGAAATCCTCGGCACCAAGCTGAAGACAGTGTTCTCGAACAATATCCGCAACAATTTCGGCTTCTTGAACCGCGCTGCGCCCGAAGGCGAGGGCGCGGCCGATAAGCTCTTTGTTCAGGAAGGGCGCAAGGTCTTCAAGGAAGTCGTGCCGATGGTCTCGCAGATGATCATCGACGAGGCCACACGGCTTGGCATTGCGCCCGAGAGCCTGCGCCGGTTGTGGCTGCATCAGGCCAATGCGGGCATGAACCGGCTGATCGCGCATAAGGTGCTTGGCCATGAGGCGAGCGCGGACGAAAGCCCGACCGTGCTCGATACCTATGGCAATACCTCAAGCGCCGGGTCGATTATCGCCTTCCACCAGCACAGCACCGATCTGGCGGCGGGCGATACCGGGCTGATCTGCTCGTTCGGCGCGGGCTATTCGGCCGGCACGGTGTTTGTGCGCAAGGTCGCCTGACGCGCCAGCCAGCGATCCCAGGCGGCGAAGACGAGCGCGCTCAGCCGCCACAGCGCAGCGACCGCGATGACCGAGACGAGGCCGTCAACCGCATAGTGATAGGCAAGGTGCACCGAGCTGATCCAGGTGATCGCGAAGAACACGCCGAACCATGGCGCGGCGCGCGAGGCGGCGCGGCGCAGCGCGAGCCAGAACAGGAAGGCAATCGCGACGTGCATGCTGGGCATGGCCGTGATCCCGCTGCCGAGGCCATTGGCATCGGCATTGAACCAGTCGAGCAGCATGCCCTGCACCTTAAGCGTCATCACCGGCACTTGCGCATCGGCGGCGTTGAGATAGGCCATCTGGGCATCGAAGGTCTGGTCGCCGAGCATCGGGCCGACAAAGCACGGGCCGACCGATGCGAGCGCGGTTGCCATCGCACCGCCAACGACAGTCCAGCTGAGCAAATAGGTAAGGAAGAAGCCGCGCCGCACATTCTCGTCCATCCGCGCATGCGCGAACCACAGGATGCCGGGATAGAGCAGCAGGAACCAAACCTGATAAAGCACCGCGAGCCCAGCGGTGATAAGCGGGTAGCCGAGAACCGGCTGCAGCACCTGCCAGGCATCTTGGCCAAAGAAGATCGCGCGGTCCCACGCGACAAATGTCGCGTCCCAGGTATAGTCATTGAACAGCGGGATCGCCGCCTTCATCTTCGAGAAGGAGGGCAGCAGCACGACGCACAGGCAGAGCATCGGGAGACCTGCCTACGCGGCATCGCGCACGCCGGGTGCGGTATAGCGGGCGAGCAGGAAAGCACTGGGTGAGGGAGGGCGGTGGCGCATCAGTGCCGCGCCTGCATCAATGCTGCCAGCCGCAACAATGCTGAGCACAAACAGCCATGCGCTATGCATGATTGGGTCAGGTTTGGGCCAAATGCCCTTGCCTGCCAGGAGCGTGGTGCACAGCGCAAACAGCGCCAATGCGATGGCGATGATCGGAAGCTCGCCGGTCAGGCGGAGCGGAAGGTTGCGCGGCTGATCCATCGCCCGCGGTGCTTAAGGGAATATGGTCAGCAAATCCCTAACAGGTGGGCCATAAACTCAGCACGCGCTTGTCCGCCACCGGAACAGCCTCTAAGCCCCCGCCATGGCCGGTGAATTGAGCGATAATAAGGGCCGGGGCGAGGCAGGCTGGGATTGGCCCGCAATCCACCCGGAGGGTCGCAAGTTCGGGCTGATCGCGATGGCGGTCAGCTTGTTTGTGCTGCTCGTGCTGAGCTGGGAGATCATCGGCTGGCCCTTGCTGGTGCTCAGCTTTGGAGTGTTCGCCTTTTTCCGCGATCCCGAACGTGTGGTGCCGCAGAATGATGCCGCGATCATTGCTCCCGCCGATGGCATGGTCACCCAGATCACCGAGATTGCACCGCCGCTGGAATTGCAGATCGAGGATGGCTCGGGCTTTGCGGGGCTGGCGGCGGCGCCGGTCACGCGCATCTCGATCTTCATCCGCGTGAGCGATGTCCACATCAACCGCACGCCGGTGGGCGGGACCGTCCGGCGGGTGGTCTACATCCCCGGCGGCTTTGTCAGCGCGTCGCTCGATAAGGCGAGCGAGGACAACGAGCGCCAGCATTTTCTGATCGAACGCAGCGATGGGGTGCGGATCGGGTTTACCCAGATCGCGGGGCTGGTGGCGCGGCGGATCGTGGCTTTTGTCAAGCCGGGCGATATGCTCGCCAAGGGGCAGCGGGTCGGGCTGATCCGCTTTGGTAGCCGGGTCGATGTCTATCTTCCGGCAGGTACGGATGCGCGGGTGATGATCGGCCAGACAGTGATCGCGGGCGAGACCGTGATTGCGGAAATCGGCCAGTGCGCGCTGATCGAGGGGATTGCCCAGTGAGCCGCGCTGCTCAGCCGCGCCAGCCGCGTAAAGTGCGTCGGCCGCGCAAGCTTCCCGGCGCGCGCTTTCTGCCCGCCCGGCTCGGGCCCAAGGCCGCCGAGGACGAGGATGGCCGCACGCAAGGCGATGGCGGCGGGTTGACCCTGCGGGCCATGCTGCCCAACGCGATCACCGCTGCCGCGCTGTGTTCGGGACTGACCAGCATCCGCTTTGCGATCGATGCGCAATGGGCCTTTGCGATCGGGCTGGTGGTCCTGGCGGGCGTGCTTGACGGGATCGACGGGCGGATCGCGCGGCTGCTCAATGCCCAGTCGCGGTTCGGTGCGGAGCTTGATTCGCTGGCGGATTCGCTCTCCTTCGGGGTCGCGCCGGCGCTGATCCTGTTCCTCTGGTCGCTGCAGGACTGGCAGCGTTTCGGCTGGTTCGCCTCGCTCGCCTTTGCGATCTGCTGCGCGCTCCGGCTGGCACGGTTCAATGCGCGGATCGATAACGATGACCAGCCGCACAAATCCGCCGGATTCCTGACCGGGGTGCCTGCACCCGTCGGCGCGGGGCTGGCCTTCACGCCATTCTATTTGTGGCACGAGACGGGCATTGGCCTGTTCCGCGACCCGGTGCTGATGACCGCATGGCTGACGCTCATCGCGATGCTGATGATCTCGGACATGCCGACGCTGAGCTGGGCTTCGCTGCGTCCGCGCCGCTCGATCCGCCTGCCGCTGATCGCCTTCACTGGCATGGCCTTTGCCGCGCTGCTGCTCGAGCCGTGGTGGACCCTCGCCGCGATCAGCACGGTCTATCTGGCGCTGATGCCTTATGGTCTGGTGAAATATGGTCGGATCAAGCGGCGGCGAAAGCAGGAAGCGGCAGCGGCAGCAGCTGTGCCGGGCGCCGCGTAGCAGCCACCCGGCGCGGGGCGGGACGCAGGCTCAGCGGGTTTGCCGAGGCTTGCACAGCAATCCCGGCGCGCATCACCTCGCCTTCCCGCACCAGCCGCGCATAGGCAGCGCGCGCCTCAACCAGGCATTGGGCGACCGTCAGCGCGGCAACCACGCCGGCGACAATGAACAGGAGAGTGATGGCGGTGCTCAGCATGGCGGTTTTCCCTGATTCGTCCGGAGAGTTTTGTTCAGTCTTTGTTCTTACGCGTTGTTCCCTACATGTTCTGGCCTGTCAAGCGGCTTTTGCATCTGGCCTGCGCCGATTTTTGAAGCCAAGGGTCAAATCGGGGCTGGATTTCATAACGCGGCGCGGGTAAGGGCGCGCTCGCTCCGGCTCGGACATGCGGTCCGCTGCCGGCAGCAAATTCACATGGAAGGCGCTCATACCGGTGCCGCAGGCGGGAGCTCCGCCAGCGCGGTTCCAGCCTTCCAGAGGAACAACCGGAAGGAAATGACCTATGGCGGCTCCTGTCGTCACCATGCAGCAATTGATCGAGGCCGGCGCGCATTTCGGCCACCAGACCCACCGCTGGAATCCGCGGATGAAGCCCTACATCTTCGGCGCGCGCAACGGGGTGCACATCATCGACCTGTCGCAGACAGTGCCGCTGTTCGCGCGCGCGCTCGATTTTGTCGAAGCCACCGTGCGTTCGGGCGGCAAGGTGCTGTTCGTCGGCACCAAGCGTCAGGCGCAGGAGCCGATCGCTGAGGCTGCGCGCATGTCGGGTCAGCACTTCGTCAACCACCGCTGGCTGGGCGGCATGCTCACCAACTGGAAGACCATCTCGGGTTCGATCCGCCGCCTCAAGAGCCTTGAGGAAATGCTCTCGGGCGACACCTCGGGCTTCACCAAGAAGGAAGTGCTGCAGCTCACCCGTGAGCGCGAGAAGCTCGAGCTTTCGCTCGGCGGCATCCGCGATATGGGCGGCATTCCGGACGTGATGTTCGTTATCGACGCCAACAAGGAAGACCTCGCGATCAAGGAAGCCAACGTGCTCGGCATTCCGGTGATCGGCATCCTCGACAGCAATGTTGATCCCAACGGTATCGCTTTCCCGGTTCCGGGCAATGATGATGCCAGCCGCGCGGTGCGCCTCTATTGTCAGGCGATCGGTGATGCGGCGCTGGCGGGCAAGGGCAAGTTCCAGGCCGACGTGTCGAGCGATTTCGGCGCGATGGCTGAGCCGCCGGCGGAAGCTGTGATCGCAGAGGAACCGGCTGCGGAAGACGCCGAAGCCTGATCTTTCGCGGGAGAGCGGCGGATCCCTCGTCGCGTCCCCGTCACATTCCCCCTCTAGCGCGCCCGGCATTGCCTCCCTTCCCGGATGGCAGGGCCGGGCGAGCGAACACACACATGAAAAGGATTTTCTCATGGCCGATATTTCTGTCGCCGATGTGAAGAAGCTGCGCGAGCGCACCGGCGCTGGCATGATGGACGCCAAGAAGGCGCTGACCGAAGCAGGCGGCGATATTGAAGCTGCGGTGGACGCACTGCGCGCCAAGGGCCTCGCCACCGCTCAGAAGAAGTCGAGTCGCACCGCGGCCGAAGGCCTCGTGGGCGTGCTGGTGCAGGGCACCAGGGGCGTTGCGGTCGAGATCAACTCGGAAACCGACTTCGTCGCCAAGAACGACAAGTTCCAGGACTTCGTGACCAAGGCGACTGCCGTGGCGCTGACGCTGGGCTCGACCGATGTCGAGGCGCTCAAGGCGGCTGGCTACCCCGATGGCGGCACGGTGGGCGAGAAGCTGACCGACAATGTCGCGACCATCGGCGAAAACCAGCAGATCCGCCGGATCAAGGCAGTCTCGGTGACGCAGGGCGCGATCGTCCCTTACATCCACAATGCAGCGGCTGACGGCCTCGGCAAGATCGGCGTGCTCGTCGCGCTCGAAAGCGATGCCGATGCCGAAACGCTGGCGGCGCTCGGCAAGGATGTCGCCCAGCACGCAGCGGCGATGTTCCCGCAGGCGCTGGACGCGGACGGCCTTGATGCCGACGTGATCGAGCGTGAGCGCAAGATCGCCGCCGAAAAGGCTGCCGAAAGCGGCAAGCCCGCTGAGGTGCAGGCCAAGATGGTTGAAGGCGCGGTGAAGAAGTTCGCCAAGGAAAACGCGCTGCTCAGCCAGATCTTCGTCAAGGACGGCAAGGCGACGGTCGAAGAATACATCGCCAAGACCGCCAAGGATGCGGGCAAGTCGATCAAGCTGGTCGATTATGTGCGCTTCCAGCTCGGCGAAGGCATCGAGAAGGAAGAAGTCGACTTCGCCGCGGAAGTGGCGGCGACGCTGAAGGGCTGAATCAGCTCTGTCGCGATCGACTTGTTCTGAGAAATGCTGAAGGGACGCGCCGCAAGGTGCGTCCCTTTTTGCTATCCCGCGATCCCCAAGGCCAACACCAGCGCCAGCGAAATCACCCCCCAGAACCCGAAGCTGGCAGCCGACCACAAGAAGGCCTCGTTGGATTTGCGCGGGTAGCCAAAATGCCGCTGGGCTATGGCAAAGAAGATGCCGACGGTCGTGATGCCGAACACGAGAAACGCGATCCGGGCAGGCCAGCTGAGCGGTGCGTACTGCTGCGCTTCCTCGTCGGCGGCAAGCTGCTCGGCCTGCGCGGCGAGTTCGTCGATCTCCTCGGCCCCGAGGCCCCTGCGCTGAAGCTCGGCCTGCGCGGCTGCCACAAAGTCCGGCTCGAACCCGTCGGCCTCGCTGCTGTTGGCGATCCGGAAGAGGTCTTCTTCCTGCATGCGCTGCATACGTGACGCTATAGCCAATGCGAACTCCTGTTTGGCTGTGCCCGTCCCGGAGAATTGCAGCGAAATCAGCGCTTGGCAACCGGCGGGTCGGCCCCGCCGCCGCCTCAGCGCTGCGCGGGCCGTATGTCGATCAGCCACACCTCCGGATGGGTGAACAGCCGCAGGGGCAGCAGGCTGGTGCCGAGGCCCGCGCTCGTCACCAGCACCTTCCCACGCTGGCGCACCACTCCGCAGGCGTAGAGATCGCCATAATCCGACATCGTCGCAGGCGCGCCGCCCCAGGGGTAGGCGATCTGGCCGCAATGCGTGTGCCCGGCGAGCATCAATGGCACGCGCACCGGCACGTTGGGAAAGATGTCGGGCGAGTGGCTGAGCACCACTGGCACGCCCGGCTTGCCCGCCATCGCGGCGAGGGTGGCCGGAAGATCGGCCCGACCCGCAAAATCATCATCCACCCCTCCGATCACCAGCGGCCCGGCCACCAGCGCTTCGTTGCGGAGCACCGTGATCTGCGGAAAGCGCGCGAGTTCCGCCGCCAGCTTGTCCCACCCGAACCAGTGGTCGTGATTGCCCGGCACCACCACCACCCCCAGCGGCGCGGCGAGCTGGCCGAGCGGGGCGACCACCTCGGCGGCGGTGTAGATATGCGAGGCGGTGCGCTTCTCGCTGACGAGATCGCCTGCGATGGCGATCAGATCGGGCTTCAGCGCATTCACCTGCGCCGCGATCCGCGCGAGCCGTTCAGGCGACATGTCGGGGCCTGCCACATGAATGTCGGAGAGCAGCGCGATGGTCACAGGCGGCGATCCGGCGGGGAGGGCAGGGCTCTCCATCACCAGCCGCTCGACAACGGGCGCGCGCATCGTGTCGTCCCATGCCTTGGCCCCGAGCAGCACAGCGAGAACCAGCACCGCTGCCGCGAGCCTGCGGATGATTGTCCTCGCCATTAACCCCGCAATCCTCTTGGCAGCACGGTGACACCCCGATAAAGGCCCTGCGCTAGCCAATTCCCGCCAGAAAGTCTGCCCGCCTTATGAGCCTGCCCACCATCAAGCGCGTCCTCCTCAAGCTTTCGGGTGAGGTCTTGATGGGCAACCAGCAGTTCGGGATCGACCCCGAATTCGTTGCCGAGCTGGCGAAGGAAGTGAAGGCGGCGAAGGAAACCGGGCTCGAAATCTGCCTCGTCATCGGCGGCGGCAACATCTTCCGCGGGATGGCGGGTGCGGCCAAGGGGATGGACCGCGCGCAGGCCGATTACATGGGGATGCTCGCGACCGTGATGAACGCGCTCGCGATGCAGAACGCGCTGGAGCAGCTCGGCGTCCAGACCCGCGTGCAATCGGCGATCGAGATGGACAAGGTGTGCGAGCCGGTGATCCGCCGCCGCGCCGAGCGCCATCTGGAAAAAGGCCGCGTGGTGATCTTTGCCGCAGGCGTGGGCGCACCCTATTTCACCACCGATAGCGGCGCGGCCCTGCGGGCTGCGGAAATGAAGTGCGACGCGCTTCTGAAGGGTACCAGCGTCGACGGGGTCTATGACAGCGATCCAAAGCACAACCCCACCGCCACCCGTTTCGAAACGGTCACTTACGACCGCGTGCTTGCGGACAATCTCAAGGTGATGGACGCCTCTGCCGTGGCGCTGTGCCGCGACAACAAGATCCCGATCGTGGTCTTCTCGATCCGCGAGAAGGGCAACCTCGCCCGCGTGCTGGCTGGTGAGGGCGCCAAGACCATCGTGCAAAACAGCTAAGACAAACTCAGAGGAACCAAGCCATGCCGCAATATGACAAGGCCGATGTCGAGCGCCGGATGAAGGGCGCGGTGGAATCCTTGAAGAGCGATCTTCAGGGCCTGCGCACCGGCCGCGCCAACACCAGTCTGCTCGATCCGGTGGTGGTCGAGGTCTATGGTTCGATGATGCCGCTCTCGCAGGTCGCTACGGTCTCGGCGCCTGAGCCGCGGATGCTGAGCGTGCAGGTGTGGGACCGTTCGAACATGACGGCGGTCGAGAAGGGCATTGCCCATGCCAATCTCGGCCT
>JBJTTE010000025.1:0-2805 GCA_046080005.1 Erythrobacter sp. | reverse complement strand
CGCTTCCTTCATTTCCTCGAAACTCGGCGAGATCCCGGTCGCCTCCAGCCGCTCCTGAATGAAGCGGATGAGCTCGTGCTGTTTGGCTGTCAGCATTGATCAATTCTCCTGTGGTCGCACCCGCGCCGCACCCGCATCGGGGCGCGCCGCACCAATCCCTTGTGTGCGCCAAGGGGCACCGAGCGGTGCTTTGCCGACACGTCATGTCCGTCATTAAGGTGAACGAACAAGGAACAAGTAGGAAACTTTATGACTCGAGTCAAGCGCGCGCCCGATCAAACCCGCGCAATTCAGCCATTCTGGAGGGGGAACACCCTCACCGGTTCGCCAGCGGGCAGCGTCGGGCTGTGTGCGGGACGATCAATCAGGCAGTCGGCAGCAGCGAGCGCCGAAAGCGCGGAGGAATCCTGCGATCCTGCCAGCCGCACCGCACCGCCGTCGCTAACCGCCCGCAGGAATTCGCGGCGCGGGCCGATGGCGGGCAAGTCCTCGCCCGCGCGCATCGTCACCGCGCGCGGCAGCGGATCGGGATCGCCCATCGCGGCGCGCACCAGCGGTAGCGCGAACAGGAAAGCGGTAACGAAACTCGATACCGGATTGCCGGGCAGGCCAAGGATCACCTGCGCGCCTCTGGTCGCGATCAGCAGCGGTTTGCCGGGCTTGATCGCGATCTTCCAGAACGCAATGCCTACCCCCCACTCGGCGAGTGCGGGCTTGATCAGATCATGATCGCCCACCGATGCTCCGCCCGAGGTGATGAGCAGGTCGGTGCCCTCGGCCTGCGCCAGAGCACTTGCCAGCGCTGCGCGATCATCGGGCACCGGGCCAATACGCGTGATCTCGCAGCCCAGCGGGGCGAGCAGCGCGGCAATCATCGCCGCATTGCTCGCCGGGATCTGGTGGGGGAGGCAGTGAGCGGGATCGGCGCTGAGTTCGTCCCCGCTGTCCATGACCGCGACCTTCAGGCGGCGCGTGACGGGGAGCATGGCATGGCCCGCTGCCAGCGCCAGTGCCATCCGCCCGGCGGTGATGCGGGTTCCGCGCGTCAGCAGCAGATCACCCGTGCGGAAATCGAAGCCCTCTGGACGGATATGGCGCCCGGGCGGAGGAAGCTCTGCGGTGCTGATGGTCTCGTCGGCCCACGTAGCATCCTCCTGCAGCAGGATGCGATCCGCGCCTTGCGGGACAAAGGCGCCGGTCGAGATGCGCGCGCATTCGCCTTCGGCCAGCGCGGCTTCAAACGGCGTTCCCGCGCGGCTTTCGCCCACCAGCCGCCATGGGCCTTCGCCGGGCGCAAGGGCATAGCCATCCATCGCCGAGAGATCGGCCGGGGGCTGCGTGCGCGCCGCGTGCAGATTGTCCGCCAGGACCCGCCCGAGCGCGGCCTCGGCAGGGACCGGTTCGACCGATAGCGACGGCGCGAGCGCGAGCAAACGCGCCTGCGCATCCTCCAGACCCAGCGGCGCGCTCACTCTGCCGCTGTCCAATCGCCCGACTTGCCGCCGGACTTGGCCATCAGGCGCACCTCGCTGATGACCATGCCCTTATCGATGGCCTTGGCCATGTCATAGATTGTCAGGAGCGTGATCGAAGCGGCTGTCATCGCTTCCATTTCGACGCCGGTCTTGCCCGTGAGCGAGGCCGTGGCGGTGACGCGGATGGCCGAGGAACCGTCGGCGTCTTCATAGGCGAAGGCGATATCGACTGCCTCAAGCCCGAGCGGGTGACACATCGGGATCAGATCGCCGGTGCGCTTAGCCGCCATGATCCCGGCGATCCGCGCGGTGCCGAGCACGTCGCCCTTGGGCGCATTGCCTGCGCGGATTGCGGCGAGCGCCTCGGCCGACATGGTGATCCGCCCCGAAGCGACTGCACGGCGGGCGGTGGCTGGCTTGCCGCCGACATCCACCATGCGCGCCGCGCCGGTCTGGTCGAGATGGGTGAGCTTGGTCATAGCTTACCCTCCTGCCCCGAGCAGGCTCGCTGTGTCACTCGCAATATCGTCAGCGCGCATCAGGCTTTCGCCCACCAGGAAGGTGCGCACCCCGGCTGCGGCCAGGCGCTCGATATCAGCATGGGTGTTGATCCCGCTTTCGCCCACCAGCAGCGTTCCCTCGGGAGCGAGGGGGGCGAGGCGCTCGGTGGTTGCGAGGCTGGTGGTGAAGGTCTTGAGGTCACGGTTATTGACCCCGATGAGGCGCGAGCGGAGCACGCGGGCGGCGCGTTCCATTTCGGCTTCGTCATGGACTTCGACCAGCACGTCCATGCCGTCATCGCGCGCGGCGGTTTCGATCTCGGCCATCTGGGTGTCTTCCAGCGCGGCGACGATGATGAGGATCGCGTCGGCCCCGATCGAGCGGGCTTCGCGGCACTGCCAGGGGTCGACCATGAAGTCCTTGCGCAGCACCGGCAGGGCGCAGGCGGCGCGCGCGGCGACAAGGTAATCCTCGTGCCCCTGAAAATAGGGCGCGTCGGTCAGGACCGAGAGGCAGGCGGCACCTCCTGCTTCATAGGCAGCGGCATGGGCGGCAGGGTGGAAGTCTGCGCGGATGAGCCCCTTGGAAGGGCTGGCCTTCTTGACCTCGGCAATCAGGGCATAACCGCTGGCGGCGCGGGCGCGCAGCGCAGCCTCGAACCCGCGCGGGGGCGTTTGCGCAGCAGCAGCCTCAGCCAGCGCCGCATCGCTGGTCGCACGCTTTCGGGCGGCGACTTCGAGGCGCTTGTTAGCGCAGATTTCGTCGAGCTTGTTCATCAGTCCTTGTCCTGATCCGTTCGGGCTGAGCTTGTCGGAAGCGAAGCTGAACC
>JBJTTE010000024.1:0-3357 GCA_046080005.1 Erythrobacter sp. | reverse complement strand
AGCGACCAGAGCCCGCGCGCATCGCTGGGTGAGGCGTCCCACTCGGGGAAGAATGCGCCTGCATCGAGGAAGGGCAGGCCGATGCCAAGATCGAGCCCCGCCAGCGTCGGTCCAGGCAGGTCGCCCAGTAGCATCAGCACTTCGCCCCGCGCCCAGCCTTTGGGATCGGGCGGGGTGACAAGCACCGGCGGTCCGCCGTCAGTCAGCGCTACGGCAAGAGCAATCCCCTTCTGCCGGGGACCCTTCGCCCCTGACCAATCGACCGCGAGAAAGTGGCTGAAACGTCCAGTCATCGCTTCCGCTTGGCGACAGGCTTCTTCGTCGCCGCCTGTTGGTAGGCGAGGCGGATGGTATCGCAAACGCGGTCGGGATCTGCGCTGTCGTAGCGCACCAGAATTGCCGCATAGCCTTCGTAATGCTGCGTCTGCCAGTAGGTTGCAGGCTCGGTTTCTTTGAGCATCTCAACCGTGTCAGGATCAATATGAACCACGAAGGACGTATCGCTTTCGCGTCCGGTACCGAGGAAGGCGCGGCCATTTGCGGTTACCTTCACTGCCGGCATGCCGTAGCTGGTCGATAGCTCGGTCCCCGGTAGCGAGAGTGCGAAATCGCGCGCCGCCGCCCAGCTGTTCAGCGCCTTGCTCACCCCCGGTCGCTCCTCAGCTTGTCCCAATATTCGAGGCGCTTTTTCACCTCGCGCTCGAAGCCGCGTTCGACTGGCGTGTAGAACTGCTCGGGTGCCATCCCTTTGGGCCAGTAATTATCGCCCGAAAATCCGTCCGCTGCGTCGTGATCATAGGTGTAGCCCGCACCATAGCCGATGTCCTTCATCAGCTTGGTGGGTGCATTGAGGATATTGGCGGGCGGGGCGAGGCTGCCCGTATCCTTTGCCGATTTCCACGCGGCCTTCTGTGCCAGATAGGCGGCGTTCGATTTGGGGGCGGTGGCGAGGTAGAGGCAGGCTTGCACCAGCGCCAACTCGCCCTCGGGACTGCCAAGGAAGCGGTAGGCCTCCATCGCGGCCATACATTGGTGGAGCGCGTGCGGATCAGCCAGGCCGATATCCTCGACCGCCATGCGCACCAGCCGCCGCGCAAGGAACAGCGGCTCCTCGCCCGCCACCAGCTGCGCGCGAGCCAGTAAAGCGCCGCCTGCGGATCGCTCCCGCGCACGGCCTTGTGGAGCGCGCTGATGAGGTTGTAATGCCCGTCGCGGTCCTTGTCATACACAGCGACACGGCGCTGCAGGAACTGGCCGAGCGCCCCGGGATCAAGCGGCTGCGTCAGCTTTGCCGCATACAGGGTTTCGGCCTGCCCGAGCAGGAACCGCCCATCGCCATCGGCTTGCGCAATCAAGGCGGCACGCGCTTCGGGGGTGAGGGGGAGGGGGCCTTCGAGACCTTCGGCTTTCGCCAGCAGCACGGCGAGTGCGGTATCGTCCAGCCGGTTCAGCACCAGCACCTGCGCGCGGCTGAGCAAGGCAGCGTTGAGCGCAAAACTCGGGTTCTCGGTGGTTGCGCCGACCAGCGTCACCACGCCGCGCTCGACAAACGGGAGAAAGCCGTCCTGTTGTGCGCGGTTGAAGCGGTGGATTTCGTCCACGAAGAGCAGCGTCTTGCGCCCTGCCTTGGCCATTTTCTCGGCCTCGGCAAAGGCCTGCTTGAGGTCAGCAACGCCCGAGAAAACCGCGCTGATCGCCGCGTAGCGCATCCCCACGGCATCGGCGAGCAGGCGGGCAATCGAGGTCTTGCCGGTGCCGGGCGGCCCCCACAGGATCATGCTGGAAAGCCGGCCTGCCGCCACCATCCGCCCGATCGCGCCCTCGGGGCCAGTCAGATGCTCCTGGCCGACGACCTTTGCGAGCGCGCGCGGGCGCAACCGGTCAGCGAGCGGCGCATCTGCCGCAGGTTCGCTATCGCCGGGTGCAGCCTCGGGAGCGTCTTGTCCGAATAGGTCAGCCATTCGTCGGACGTGATAGGCATGTCGGCGGAAAAGGAAACCATCGCCGGAGTGGGGGGTTGAAACGATAGGTCTAAGATATATCTTTGATGTATCTTACAACCTGATGGAGGATGAGATGACCTGGAATCGGTATGGCCGCAGCGGCGGCTGGGAAAAGTTCGCCGAGACAATGGCGATGATGGCGATGAACGGAAATATGAACTTCGGCGGCCCGAATTGGAAGATGCGGGCGACCTGGGATGATGAAAGCGACAACGAAGGCGAGGATGGCGAGCGCGCTCGCCGTCGGCAGCGTCGTGGGCGGATGTTCGGGCAGGGCGAGCTGCGGCTCGCGCTCCTCGCGCTGATCGCGGAAAGCCCGCGCCATGGCTATGAGCTGATCAAGGAAATCGAAGAGATGACCGGCGGCGCCTATGCCCCGAGCCCCGGCGCGGTTTACCCCACGCTCCAGCTGCTCGAGGATGAAGGCTCGATTGAAGAAGCCGAGGCTGAAGGCGCAAAGAAGCCCTTTGCCGCGACCGAGAAGGGCCGCGAGGAACTGGAAAGCCGCAAGGACGAGGTCGAAGGGTTGATGCGCCGTCTCGGCCGCCATGCCGAACGCACCACCACGGTGCGCTCGCATGATGTGTTCCGGGCGATGGGCAATCTGGGCACCGTGCTCAAGAACCGCGCGCGGGCTGGCAAGCTTGACCAGACCACAATCAACGAGATCGTCGACATGATCGACGAGATGGCGAAGCGCATCGAACGCCTATGAGATAGCGCGATTGCGGTCGCCTCCGCTTGGGCATATCCTCTCCCCCGTCCGGGTCGCGAAGGGCGGGGGAGGGGAATCCCATGACACTGGTAACCGAAGGGCGGATACAAACGCCGGTCCATCTCTGGCTGGTCGGGGTGGTGACATTGCTGTTCAACGCGATGGGGATCATCAGCTACATTACGACCAAGCTCGGCATGCTCGCGGAGATGGGCCTGACGCCTGACCAGATTGCTTTCATGAACGATTATCCCTCATGGATCAGCGCCTTCTGGGCGCTTGGCGTGTGGGGCGCGTTTGCCGGCTCTGTGTTGTTGTTGCTGCGCTCGCGCTGGGCGGTGGCGGCGATGATGGTAGCGCTAGTCGGTCTGGTCGGGACCACCATCGGCAATTACCTTGTGCTTGATGTACCTGCGGCGATGCAGGCCCCCGCGCTTGATGTTGCGATCTGGGCGGTGACGCTGTTTCTGCTGGTTTAGAGCGGTTTCCGACCAACCTGACCCACCCTGATCGCGTTCTGAAGTCCGCTGGACAGGAATGGCGCGCCGCAGGGGCTCCCACCCCCTCGAGCGCGCTGTTGAGGGAGACCTCCTCAGAGGCCATCGACTTCGACTTGACGACGCGGCCGACCCCGCGCTC
>JBJTTE010000023.1:0-2757 GCA_046080005.1 Erythrobacter sp. | reverse complement strand
TCCTTGAATCCGTCCGCGACAATCAGGACGGCAAATAGACCTTGCCAGCGACAATCAACATGCCCACACAATGTCGCGCCGCGACAATCAACTTCTCATCCTGATCGTCGCGCAACTCTCACCTTGATCGTCGCGCTACATCCGCCGCATCCACACACGCTACGACAAGCGCGCAGACATTTTCCTCTCAGCCGTACTCATCGTCGCCGCCATCATCTGGTGGGCCAATTGAGTCCCGACCCTAGAGCACGGAGCTGCAAGCAGGGGGCAGCAAACATTGGGCCCCCCGCAATACAAGGCCCCGCCAGCACGGATGCGGGCGAGGCCTTGCTGATACGCCGGACGACCGGGTCAGAAGCGGTAAGCAATCCCCGCGCTGATCACCCAGGGATCAAGCTCGTGCTCGGTCTCGATTGCCAATGTGTTGCCGACAAACCAGCGCGCGGTGGTATCGACAAAGTACCGCTTCACATCGAGACTGAGGCCGAACCCCTTGTCCCCCAAGGGCACGTCAATACCCGCCTGCAAGGCCAGGCCGAGTTCGTTCGAGAGATTGGTCTCGGTCACCCCGAGCGGCAAGGTCGCCGCGCCCGGATCATCCGCGACCCACAGAAAATAGGACGGACCCGCCCCGACATAGGGCTTCACCCCGCCCAGATCGAAGTGGTATTTCACAGTCACTGTCGCCGGGATCAGCTTGGCATCCGAGACCAGCTCAGCCCCGACCGGCAGGCCCGCTGTGGCATCGACATCGTGCTGGGTGATCCCGGCAATGGTCTCGATCGAGATATTGTCCGTGACGAACCATTCGATCGCCAAGGTTGGGGTAAAATTGTCGTTCGACCTGGTGTTGGTGTTGGCCGGCATATTGGGCAGATTGACGTTGATATCGGTGATCGAACCATCGGTCAGCACTGCGGTGCCCAGCACCTTGATCTGGATTTCGCCGGCCAGGTCGGTTTCATCACCCTGCGCCATAGCAGGGGTTGCGGCCAACGCCAGCGCGGCGCCGCCAAGCATAACAAAAGTCTTCATTTTTCCCGTCCTAAGGGGCAGCAGTGGCCGCCCTCCGCGGCCCAGGATGTTTGCTGCCTGTGGCCGCCAGTTAGCCGCGATCTTGCGCCGCGCTCATTGATCGGGATCAAAGACCATTGCGCTGGCCTCGTCCAAAAGTGCAACATCATGGCGACCATCAGCCCCTCACCGCCCGACACCGGGCTTGCGCTTTTCCGTGCCGCGCTACCGGCCGGGACGGGCGATGCGCCGACCGCTGACCGGCTCTGCGCGCTCGGGATCCCGGCTCCGCTGGCCAAGGGCGCACAGCTTGCGCCCAATGCCGTCGAGGACCAGCTGGTGTGGGTCGCAAACGGAGCCATCAAGCTTGTCGCACCATCCGCCGACGGGACGCCTGGCGGGCAGGTTCTGGCGTTCCATTTCGCAGGCGATCTGGTCTCGGTCTTGCGCCAGAGCGCCGTCAGCCCATCGGGCGATCTGCGGGTGGTGGCACTGGCTGACAGCGATCTGGTGATCTTCCCCGCCGATGAGTTTCTCGATGAGGCGCAAGGGGATCCTGCGGTGCTGCGCTCGGTGCTGAGCCGCTCGCTTCAGGCGCTCCACCGCAGCCGCACCCGCATGATGCAGATGGGGCACAAGTCAGCAGGCGCGCGGATCGCCGATTTCCTTGTTTCGATGGCCGAACGACTGGCGGGTTGCACCGAGGGCATGTGCGCCTTTGCCCTGCCGATGAGCCGCCGCGATATCGGCGACAGCCTTGGCCTGACAATCGAGACTGTCAGTCGTCAACTGACCGAGCTGCGCGAGGCGGGGCTGGTGGCAACCGAAGGCCGTTCAAAGGTCTTCCTCTCCGATGTCGCCGCGCTCGCGCGGCTGGCCGGACGTCAGGTCGGGCATTCCACCAGGGATACAGCAAAAAATTAGTCAAATTTGATTTCGGTCAAACACAGGGATCGCGGTGGCACGCTAATCAAGCGGCTGACGGAAGGGATTAATCAACATGGAATCAGTCGTTAAGCGGCTGGGAGTGTGGGCGTGCGTCCTGCTCGCAGCAATCGCGGCTATCGCGCTGACGCCCGATAGCGGATTTGCCATTCATATGGGGATCGTGGCGCTTGTCGCTGGGCTCCTGATCATCATCACAGCCAACAGCTATGATCCGATGGCCAAGGTCCAAGGCATCTTCAAGATGCCGCCCGGGCCATCGCGCTATGATGATGACGTAATCCGCTGGGGCGTGATCGCGACCATGTTCTGGGGCATCGCCGGGCTGCTCGCCGGCGTGTTCATCGCCGCGCAGCTGGCCTATCCCTGGTTGAACCTTGAGCCTTACCTCAATTTCGGGCGGCTGCGCCCGCTCCATACCAGCGCGGTGATCTTTGCCTTCGGCGGCAACGCGCTGCTTGCGACCAGCTTCTATGTGGTGCAGCGCACCTGCCGCACCACGCTCGCCCTGCCCAGCTTGGCGCGTTTCGTGTTCTGGGGCTACCAGCTGTTCATCGTGCTGGCGGCGACCGGCTATCTGCTCGGGATCAGTCAGGGCAAGGAATATGCCGAGCCCGAATGGTATGTCGATCTGTGGCTGACCATCGTGTGGCTGGCCTATCTCGCGGTGTTCGTCGGCACGATCCTCAATCGCCACGAACCGCACATCTATGTCCCCAACTGGTTCTTCCTCGCCTTCATCATCACGGTCGCGATGCTGCACGTGGTCAACAACCTCGCGCTGCCGGTGAGCCTGCT
>JBJTTE010000022.1:0-2704 GCA_046080005.1 Erythrobacter sp. | reverse complement strand
CCAGTTCCTCCAGCGGATCGCCATGCGCCGACAACCGCTTCAAATAAACAATCCCGCCTGACGCATCGCCATCTCCCGTCAGAAGCAATGAATCAAATCAGCGCCAAAATGTCGAGGGTTATTGGAGGTGCCCAGATAGGTCCGGCTATGTCTCGAACCCCGCCCCGGACTTTTTCCGGGGCCCCGCTGCCTTGTTCCCAACGCGCTATCGCCAAGTAAGCCGGGTCCCGGCCCAGCGGCCGGGACGGGGAGGCCGTGAGCTGGGCCAGTGCGATACTCTTGATCGCCGTTCCGTGAGTGACACAGGGACGGGAGGATAGGAGATGGAGCAGGAGTCGAGATCAGGCGAGTGTCCGCTTTCGGGCTTTCACAATGTCCGACCTATTGACCGCTATTGGGTGGTTAGGCGAACGGCGGCTAGACCGAGCGAACGGATGGTGAATTACAGCGCCCTCACATAGCCACTCATCAGTGCAAGCGTTCATTTCGTGGCCTCAGACCGAGTAACCCCTCAAGCGCGCTTCGTCGATTATCGTATCGAGCCGCCGCCGCATATCGGGCTCGAATGGTCGAGGGCGTCCGCGCACAAGCGCATAGGCATCGTCGTGACGCTGCCATTCCGACCACTGTTCATAAAGGTCAGGAACGCGATGCGGTTCGGCGACGCAGGCCGCAGCAACGCCCAGTTCCGCCCGCCCGGCGCTCGGGCCACCTGGAAGATGATCGGTTCCGTGTCCGCCTTCCCGAATCATTGCGTCGTTAACATCGCGCGAAATATTGGCTGGATCAGCATAGCGCTCGAACCACGAAAAGCCATCTTGCAGCATCATCGTCTTGAACCGAGCATGACACGCATGCGTATCCGCCTCAAGGTGATCGAACCTGATTTCGTAGATCCTGTCACGGTCTTGATCGAACGGATGCCGACCTACC
Source organism: Erythrobacter sp. (assembly GCA_046080005.1). Lineage (GTDB taxonomy): Bacteria > Pseudomonadota > Alphaproteobacteria > Sphingomonadales > Sphingomonadaceae > Erythrobacter. Next base: position 1,771 of record JBJTTE010000022.1, on the reverse strand, counting down.
ACCATGCGATAGACCGTTGAGCCAGGCGATCCATCGCCGAATGTATAGCTCGGACCAGTTCGATCTTTTGGCCTCAGCTTTTCTCGCGCATCAAGTGCATCAAATAGCTCATTGATTGCGTCATTTCCTGCTCCAAGTAAAACTTGCACTTCGTGGTAGCCGTAATGTCTGACCACTGCTGGGTCATTACGGTGCGAAATGAAAATTACCTCATGCAAACCGTATGAAAATATCTTGCGATACGATAAACCAAAATCATATCTCTTCTTGAACCCAACGAGGGTGGCCCCAAAGGTCGGGGCCATGGTTTTATCAGGTTGCTTCATCGCGTGAACCAAGGCTTGGGATCGGTGCAATTGATACGGCTATAGCTTATTTTCGGTAAGTCATAGCCGGAAACATATCGGTCACGGCGCAAGGGCCGAGCATCATTCCCCATGGGGAAGAAGTCGTCTTCGGTGAGAGAATCGTCAGCAACTAGGTCGATAGGCCTTAACGGTTATCCTCGGAACGCTAATGTCCACTACGGGGTCGTTAGCTGACAGGCAGGATTTATTCGTTTCGCCTTGAAACCAGCCCTGCCAACCCCGGCACCAAGGGCCGGGGCAGCTTGCCAGCCGTCGCCCCGGCTCTATCCGAGGTGACGAAAGGGTCACGCAGTGCGCAGGGTCAGCGTCGCCCTCAGTCAAACCCGGTGCGGAGTACCGTTAGACTTCCAACGGGCCGTGCTGAATGTGCGGCAGCACGTGGCGCGCGAAGAGGTCGGCTTCGGCCATGTGGGGGTAGCCCGAGAGGATGAACGCCTCAATCCCCTCGGCCTGATAGGCGCGCAGTTTGGCCAGCACCTGATCCGGGGTGCCGACAATAGCCGCGCCGCAGCCCGAGCGCGCGCGGCCGATCCCGGTCCACAGGTTCTCCTCGACAAAGCCGTCACCATCCGCAGCGCCGCGCAGCTCCTGCTGGCGCTGCACGCCGTAGTTCTTGGCATCGAGGCTCTTCTCGCGGATCGCGCGGCCCGCCTCGTCGTCGAGCTTGGAGAGCAGCCGGTCGGCATAGGCGCGCGCTTCATCCTCGGTCTCGCGGACGATCACATGCACACGGTAGCCGAACTTGAGCGTCCGCCCGTAATTGGCCGCCCGTGCCTTGAGATCGGCGATATTCTCGCGGACCTTGTCCATCGTATCCGGCCACATCAGGTAAACGTCAGCCGCCTCGGCGGCACACTCACGCGCTTCGTGGCTGAGGCCGCCGAAGTAGAACGGCGGGCACTTGCCATTGAGGGTCGTGATGCGCGGCGGATCGAGCTTCAGCTTGTAGAACTCGCCGTCGAAGTCGAGATGCTCGCCGTTCAGCAGCGTCTTGACGATCTTCATGATCTCGGTGCCGCGGCGGTAGCGCGGGCCGGACTCGATCTTCTCGCCCGGCATGTCCGAGGAGATGATGTTGACGTTGAGCCTGCCTCCGGTGCCCGCCGCGTTCGGCCCGAGGATGCGGTCCAATGTCGCGATCCGGCGCGCGAGCTGAGGCGGCCAGTCCTCGCCCATGCGGGTCGCCCACAGAAGCTTGATGCGCTTCACCTGCGTAGCCACCGCAGCGGCGAAGATCGTGGTATCGACCCCGAGCTGGTAGCCCGAGGGCAGCAGGATGTTGTCGAACCCGCCTTCCTCGGCGCGCAGCACGAGGTTGCGGCAATGCTCCCAGCTCGATTGCAGATAGGGATCGGGGACGCCGAGGAACTCGTAATCGTCGTCACACAGCGCCGAGAACCACG
>JBJTTE010000021.1:0-10883 GCA_046080005.1 Erythrobacter sp. | reverse complement strand
TTGGTGATGTAGCGCTTGGTGCCGTTCAGGATCCAGCCATTGCCCTCCGGATCTGGCACCGCGGTGGTCGCCAGCGCGGCGCTGTCGCTGCCTGAACCGGGCTCAGTGAGGCCGAAGCACGCGATTTTTCCTGCGGCAATCTGGGGATACCATTCCGCCTTCTGGGCCTCGGTCGCGCCGTTCTTCAGCGCGCTGGCGAACATGCCGACATTGATCGAGAAGATCGAGCGATAGGCTGGCGCGGCATAGGCTATGATATTCACGACGCGGGCATATTGCGTCATGTTAAGCCCCGCGCCGCCGAATTCTTCCGGCACGGACAGGCCGAACAGGCCCATCTCGCGCATTTCTTTGAGGATTTCTTCCGGCACCCGGTCCTCGGCGATCACTTGCGGCTCGGCGGGGATCAGGCGTTCGCGGACAAAGCGTTTGAGCTGCTCGGCGAATTGTTCGAAGCTCTCGTCATCCATTCCGGCATGGTGCGGGGCGAGGCTGGAGGGTGCGTTCATAATGGCAATCGTCCTTCACCGGGAGCGCGCTGGCGCTTGCTCGCCTACCGGCGCTTGGGGGCCGCGTCGCCTGTCATTTCGGCGGGCGCGTCTGTGGGAAGTGCGTCCGGCGGCAGGCGGCGCTCCTCGAGCATCGCGGCTGCCTTGTCGAGCGCCTTGGCTTCGCTTGGCGTAACCCCGCCGGGCGCACTGGCCCGCTCGCCCTTGCAAGCGAGCAGGGCCAGAACGAGCGCGGCGGCGGTGCCCAGTCTGCGGTGCGACATAGCAGACACGGGCTTATTCGGCGGGTTCTTCAGCTGCTGCTGTTGCTTGGGCAGCGACATTGGCCGCTGCTTCTCCTGCTTGGGTCGCTGCTGCCTCGGGAGCGGGTCCGGGGGCATCCGTGGCGGTCGCGGAAGGATCAGCGACCGGTGCTTCGCTGACCGTTGCCAGCGCGCTGTCTGCGGGCATTTCAACCGTATCGGCGGTCGCATCGGTCGAGGCATCGTCGGCGCTGCCGCAGGCGCTCAGCGTCAGCACGGCGCTCACAAGGGCGGTCAGACGGGCAAGTTTACGCATATCGGGTCTCTCCTGTCTCGGGCGCTGGTGCGTGCTGCACCGCTCCCGGTCGCGGCGCGACATAAGCAGTCATTTTCGGGAACGCAAAGTGCCAAATAGGGACGCCCCTGCTTAGCGCGATGGTGCCATTGTTGAGGCAGGTGATATTCTTCCATCCATGATCAAGCTCGCCGCTCGCCCTGCCCTCCGTACGCTGGCTCTGCTGGTCACTACGGCTCTTCCCATCACGCTCGTGAGTGCTCAGCCGGTGCCTGACGCCTTTACGATTGCCGAGACCGGCCAGCGCTTTGCGACGCTGCAGGAGGCGGTCGATGCGATCGGTGATGGCCGTGGCACGATCCGCATCGCGCCCGGCACCTATCGCCAATGCGCCATCCAAACCGCTGGCGTGATCACTTACGAAGCGCCAGAGCCCGGCAGCGTCACTTTCATGGCCCGCCCCTGCGAAGGCAAGGCTGCATTCGTTCTGCGCGGGATCGGCGCGGAAATTCGGGGCATCACGTTCAGCAACATGAAGGTGCCTGACGGCAATGGCGCAGGCATCCGGCTCGAAAAGGGTGCGCTCAATGTCGCTTATGCGCGCTTCCAGAACAGCCAGCAGGGGATCCTGACGGCCGATGACCCGAGCGGCCGGATTTACATCACCCGTTCGACCTTCTCGGGCCTGGGCACCTGCGAGAACTCGGCCGGGTGTGCGCACTCGATCTATATCGGCAATTACGGCTCGCTGACTGTCCGCGAAAGCCGGTTCGAACGCGGCATGGGTGGTCACTATGTCAAGGCGCGCTCGGGTCAGGTGACGATCGAGAACAACAGCTTCGATGATGCGAACGGACGCGCGACCAACTACATGGTTGACCTTCCTGCGGGCAGCGTTGGCAGCATCATGGACAACTTGTTCGTGCAAGGCCGCGATAAGGAGAACTACTCCGCCTTCATCGCGCTTGGCGCGGAAGACCTGCTTCATCCTTCGGACGGCCTCAGGGTGGAAAAGAACGAGGCGCGCTTCGTCCCCGGCGTGTCGCGGAATAGTTTATTTCTGGCCGACTGGACGGCCTCGCGTGTCGTGATGCAGGGCAACAAGATCGCAGGCGGAATCAAGCAGTACGAGCAGCGCTAGGCGCGGAACGCGGGAGCGTAGGTCACCTCGCCTTCAGGCACCGCGCCGCGAAGCACAAGGCATTGGAAGTATTCGGGGGGTGGCCCCGGATACCGCAGGCGTGGATCGTGCATGAAGCCAAAGCGCCCGTAGTAGGCAGGATTGCCCAGCAGAACGATGCCCGCTGCTCCGAGCCTTTGCAGTTCGGCAACCCCATTTCGCACGAGCGCGCTGCCGATTCCGCGATGGTGCAATTCGGGCCACACCGATACCGGACCAAGATCGTACCAGTCCGGTGTCCCATCGCTGATCGTAACCCGCGAAAAGGCGACATGCCCGACAATGCGCGCACCATTCTCGGCGACTAGCGATACGGCGAGGTCGCCATTGCGGCGCAGTGCATCAACCAGGTGCTGTTCGTCCCCCTGGCTAAACGGCATGTCTTTGAAGGCGGCCTCAGTCAGCGCGTGGATTGTCGCCTCGTCGCCGTGCCGTTCGGCGCGAATTGTAACATCGATCACAGCAGCAAATGCCCTGACCGGTCCCGCTTGGTCGCCAGATAGCGGGCGTTGTGCGGGTTTTCGGGGAGCTGGTGCGGAACGCGCTCACTCACCCTTATCCCCGCCGTTGACAAAGCGGCCACCTTGGCCGGGTTGTTCGTCAGCAGCCGGATCGTGGTCGCGCCGAGCAGCTCCAGCATCCTTGCCGCCACCGGGAAATCGCGCGCTTCGTCGGGCAAGCCGAGGCGCTGGTTGGCCTCAACCGTGTCGAACCCCTGATCCTGCAAGCGATAGGCGCGCAGCTTGTTGACGAGCCCGATGCCGCGCCCCTCCTGCCGCATGTAGAGCAAGATCCCCCACCCGCCCGCGTCGCGCGTCTCCTGCGCCATTGCTTCAAGCGCTGCGTCGAGCTGCGGGCCACAATCGCACTTGAGGCTGCCGAGGATGTCGCCGGTCAGGCACTCCGAATGGAGCCGCACAAGCGGCAGTTGGTCGCCGCTCCATTTGCCGATAATCAGCGCCACGTGTTCGCGCAGGTCAGCATTGGAGCGGAAGGCGACGATCTCGGCCTCCTCACAGGTGCTGACCGGAAGGCGCGCCCGCGTGACAATGCGGAGCGCCCCCGCATGAGCATAGGCCGAAAGATCGCTGGCGCAGATCGGCACCGCTTCGCCTGCGCCCTCGGGGTTTACGAGGAAGGCGGGGAGGAGTCCGGCGATCCGCGCCAATTCGAGCGCTGCCGCGGCAGTTTCCGCCCAATCAAGCGCCAGCGCCTTGAACGGGCCTTTCAGAGGATTGCCGAGATCAAGCGCCGGATCGGCGATCGGCTGCGCCTCGCGCAAGGTGAAGTCCTCGCCCCCGGTAATCAGCACCGGGGCGTGGGGCACCGCAGCATCAAGCTGGTTGGCAAGCTTCAATGTCGCTGCGCGCGCTGCGGAGATCAGCATCTGCCGGGCCGTGGCGCTGTGGGCGATCGCTGTTTCCACGGGCAGCAGCACAGGGCCTTCGTCAAACGCGAGCGACCAGCCGTGTCGCAGCGCATCGACTGCTTGGGCAGCGCGGCGCGAAGGAGATGGGCTGAAAATCAGAGATCAAACTCCGTGATCAGCGGCACGTGGTCAGAGGGCTGCTCCCACGCGCGCGCCGCTTCCAGCACGCGGTGCGCGCGCGCCTGCTTAGCCACGTCGGAGGAGGCCCACATGTGATCGAGGCGCCGGCCCTTGTCGTTTTCCTGCCAGCCGGGATTGCGATAGCTCCACCACGAATAACAGCGCTGCGGTGCGGGGATATGTTCGCGGCCGATGTCGATCCAGCCGTGCGCGTCGCGAAACCTGCCCAGCGTCTCGACCTCGATCGGCGTATGGCTGACGACCTTGAGGAGCTGCTTGTGGCTCCACACGTCGCTTTCCAGCGGGGCAATGTTGAAATCGCCGACAATCAGCGTGGGCTTGTCGAGGCCGTCCGCCCAGTTTGTCATCCGCCCCAGAAAATCGAGCTTTTGTCCGAATTTGGGGTTCACCTCGCGATCCGGAATGTCGCCGCCGGCGGGGATGTAGACGTTCTCGATCAGCACATCCTTGCCCACCACCTCGACCCCGATATGGCGCGCCTCGCCATTGGCTTGCCAATCGTGGCGGGTGACTTCGCGGATCGGGATGCGGGAGATGGTAGCAACCCCGTGATAGCCCTTTTGTCCGCTCACCGCCTGGTGGGTGTAGCCAAGCGCCGCCAGTGCCTCGGCCGGGAACAGGTGGCTTTCGCACTTGATCTCCTGTAGGCACAGGATGTCAGGCGCGGCCTCGGTAAGCAGCTTTTCGATAAGGCCCACGCGCAAGCGCGCGGAATTGATGTTCCAGGTGGCAACAGAAAGCATGGGGGCGGACTTAGGCCGTCATCCCCCAAGTTTCTACCTTTCAGTTTGATGTCGCTGTGGCGCGCCAGTCAAGCAGAGGGTGCGGCTCGTGTCACTATCGGGCTGCGAGCGATGCGCGCAGGCTGATAGTGCATCATCGGATCGCCCATCAAAAAACCCTCGACCCGGGGGCGATGGGCCGAGGGTTCCATGGAGCGTTCGTCACGCTTGTACAAGGCAGGCCCTAGGCGAAGGGTGGGCAACAGGGGGAAACCCCCCTTCGGCCGACCTTGTTGCGAATCATTACCCATTCCAGCCTTTCATTCTCATGAACGCGGCTGAAATCTTGTCGTTTTCATACAACCATTCGTCGGAAAGGCGTTCAACCTGGACGACGAGCCTTGCGGCGCGGGTCCTTGAAGGTAAAGGTGCTGTCAGCCACCGCGACACCGTAACGCTGGTTCGAGAGAGCCACGCGGGTGCGATTATTCTGCGCATCGAGCGCGACCCAATGGGTCAGCTGCAATCCCCCCGGTGCAGATGCATTCCGCACAAAGATCAAGGTGATCATCCCGAATTCGGGTTTCTTGGGATCGCGCACTTCGACGCTGAGCACTTCCTTGTTGGCGGTCGGCAAGATCTTACCATATCGCTTCACGTCGCGATCGGGATCGAACAGTGCCCCCAGCGGCGAATTGCCGATTGGCCAGCGTTCGACCTGGCTGACCTCGTAGTCGATCACATAGAGCGACTTGCCGTTGGAGATGACGAGGAAATCGGCGTTCTTGCCGTAGTCGAAGCGAATCTTGCCCGGGCGCTTCAGCGTCATCACGCCGCGCAGGGTGTTGCCCTGCCGATCGGTCTGCGTGAAATCGGCTTTCATGGTCGAGATCGCACGCAGCGCGCCCACGACCGCATCCAGTTCCGACGCCGACTGCGCGGCCACCGGCGGGGTCACTGCAATTCTAACGTCGGGGATAAGCCCAAACGCAAGAGCCACAGCCCCGAGGACGAGGCCCAGTTTCCCAAGAATGGAGATGCGAATTTTCATGCCGACGCGCCTAGGGTCGAAGGCTTGAACTGTCGATGAATTATTGCCCGCCGCCCGGCAACCGCAGGGCTCCTGAGCCAGTCGACCTTACTTGATCTTGTCTTCCTTTAACTCGACGTGCTTGCGCGCGACGGGGTCATACTTGCGGAAGCTCATCTTCTCGGTGATGTTGCGCGGGTTCTTCTTGGTCACGTAAAAGAAGCCGGTGCCCTCGGTGGAAACGAGGCGGATCTTGACGGTGGTGGGCTTCGCCATGGCGGGTTCCTGTCAACTGGGTCGGCCCGCAAGACTGTTCGACACGGGCGTCAAAAAAGCAAACGCGGCGCGCTCGGATCACCCGGCACACCGCTCACGGGCGCGCCATTGAGCGATTCACCGGGAAAAGTCAAGGCGAGCGCATCTGCCCGAGCAGCGGTTTGGCTACCAGTCTGAGGCGCGGGGCTTGCCGCGATTGGCCTTGACGGTGCCGCGCGCCTTCTTGGTCTTCAGCCGCTCGACCTTGCCTACGCGATTGATCCGCGTCTTGGCCCGGCGCTTGGGTTCGATCTGCGCTTCGTCGAGCAGGGCGGCGAGTTTCGCGCGCGCATCGGCGCGGTTGGCGTCCTGGGTCCGGTAAGCCTTGGAAGTGACGATCAGATCGCCATTGCCCGCCAGCCTCGCCCCCGCCAGCTTGCGCAGCCGCGCGAACACCGGCGGGGGCAGGCGCAAGGCGTAGATGTTGACGCGCAGCTCGACTTCGGTGGCGACCTTGTTGGCGTTTTGCCCGCCCGGTCCTGATCCGGCGAGGAAACTCTCGCTCGCCAGCCGCAGCGCGCGCTCGGTCAAGGTTTCGGAGGGAGCCTCATCCATCCTTGGCCCCGAGCGCAAGAAAGTCGGCGGGGAGCGGCGCGCGCGCGGTGATCGGCGTCTTGCCGGGACGGTTGACGGTCAGGCTCTCGGCGTGGAGCATTGTCCGGCGCGCACCTCCCACGTTGCCCGCGCCATACACCGGATCGCCGAGCAAGGGGGCGCCGAGGCCCTTCAGCGCATGGACCCGCAACTGATGGGTCCGTCCGGTCTCGGGGCGGAAGCGGATCAGCGCCAGAGGTCCGAGTTCCTCGATCAATTCCCAGTGCGATACCGCCGGTTTGCCCTTCTTCGCCGCGATCATCCGCCAGCCCTTCTCGGCCGAGCTGATCTTGGCGAGGGCGAGTTCGATCGTGCCCGCGGTGCCGGGTGGATGCCCGGCGAGGATGGCGAGATAGGTCTTGCCGACCTGGCGCTCCTCGAAGGCGCGATTGAAGCGGGCGAGCGCCTTGGGATTGCGCGCGAGCAGAAGGCAACCCGAGGTGTCAGTATCAAGCCGGTGCACCGGGACAGGTGCACGCTGGAAGCCGAGCCTGAGCGCATCAAGATGATCATCAAGGCTCGGCCCGCCCTTGCGCGGACGATCAACCGGCAGGCCCGCAGGCTTGTCGATGACCAGCGCTTCGCCGTCCTCGTAGAGAATTGGAGGGGTCAAACGAGCACCGCCCGCATCATGCCGCGCAGGGCATTGCCGATCCAGAAGCCCCCCGCAAGGTCACCGAGAGTGAACTCGGCCTCGCGCGCTTTGCCCTGGGCGATCAGGTGCGCGCGCAGCACGCCGGGGAGCAAGCCAAGATGCGCAGGGGGGGTTAGCAGCACGCCATCCGGGCCGTCGACAAAGACACTCGTCCAGCTACCTTCGGTCACCTGACCATCGGCGCGCACCAGCAGCGCCTCGTCCGCTCCCAAAGACCGCGCTGCTGCCAGCGCTTCGTCATAGAAGCCGCGATCGGAGGTCTTGTGGGCGAGCCGCCAATCGGAGGGGTCGAGCGGATGCGGGAGCGCAGCGACCTTCACCGGCTCCTCCAATGCCATGGGAAGCGGCCCGGTTTCCAGCGCGCTTGCGCCGCTGCGCGCAACCAGCACGCGGACGCGGGCCGGGGCATCCAGCTCGAAGCACAGCGCCTGGATCTGGTTGCGCAAAGCATGGCGATCAAACGCGAAGCCAAGCACGGCTGCACTCGCTTTCATCCGCGCCAGATGCAGTTCAAGAAGGGCAATCCCGCTCGCCGGATCGAAGCGCATCGTTTCGATCAGATCGCAGGTCAGGGCCGTCAGGCCGGGTGCGCTGCGGCGCAGGAACCCCGCCTTGACCTCGCATTCGCGCCGTTCGGCTATCGCTTCGCTATCCGCCACAACTGCCGAGCCAATCCCGAGCACCGCGCGCCCTTGCCCGTTCTCGATCGGCGTCAGTCGGAGCGTGCGGATTGCGACATTGAAAGCGGCGCTGCCATCGGCGTTGATCCGGCCGATTGCGCCGCAATAGGCGCCGCGCGCATCGCGCTCGATTGCGCCCAGCAGTTCCATCGCCCGGATCTTGGGCGCGCCGGTGATCGAGCCGCAGGGGAACAGCGCGCGCACGAGGTCCATCGCGCCCTTGCCGGGGCTGAGTCGGGCGCGCACGGTCGAGACCAACTGGTGCACGGTCGGATAGCTCTCGACCGCAAAGGGCGCATTGACATGGACGCTGCCCGCCTCTGAGACCCGCGCGAGATCATTGCGCATCAGATCGACGATCATCAGGTTTTCGGCGCGGTCCTTGACCGAAGTGGCGAGGTCCTGCGCCATCGCTGCGTCAGCCTCAGCGTCGGACATGCGTGGGCGCGTGCCCTTCATCGGCTTGACCTTGGCCTCGCGCCCCGCAAGCGCGACGAACAACTCGGGTGAGAAGCTGAGCAGCCAATGCGCGCCGTCGAAGATCAGCCCGCCATAGCCTGCCGCCGCCGCGCCGCGCAGAGCGGCATAGAGACCCGCCGGATCGCCGCGAAACGACCCCGCGAGGGCATAGGTCAGGTTCGCCTGATAGATGTCACCCGCCTCAATCGCCTCGCGTAACTGTGCAAAGGCAGCCGCGTAGCCGCCAGGGGAAAGCTGCGGCTCCATCGGGCCCAGCGTGCCGGGCCCTTCGGCCTTATCGGCCAGCCATGCCGGCACAGCGTCAGCTGCGATCCGGCGCGGGGCATCGAACAGGCCGAGCCATACCAGCGGCCCCGCCGCCCCGCTGCGGGTCGCGGCAAGGCTGGCCAGCTTTGGCTCAAGCGCAAGGCCCGCCTCGTAGGCGATATATCCCGCTAGCGATCCGCCCTCGGCCAACCTTGCGGCTTCAGCTGCGGCGAGCACCGCTTCGACCTCGTCCGTCCGGTGCGCGACGAACAGCGCCTTGGGGCCTTCATAGAGCAGCGCATCGGCGGCGGCATCACCGGTGCGGGCATCATCGAGCAGGACAAATGGCGTGAGCGAACCCATCGCGCGTTCCTTAGCCCGATTCGCTGCCAAGTCGAGAACTTGACCACCGCGCCTGCCCCCTGCACATGACCCGGACCAGCAATTCACGAGGGTCACACTATGCCGGACAGCGCGCGCGACATCTTTCTGGGACTGGGCGCCGATAGATCGCGGCAAGCACTGGCGCTCAGCCGGTCCAACCGCCACGGGCTGATCGCCGGGGCGACGGGCACAGGCAAAACCGTGACACTTCAAGGCATTGCCGAGAGCTTTTCGGCCGCCGGCGTGCCCGTGTTCCTCGCCGACGTGAAGGGTGACCTGTCTGGTATCGCGATGCCGGGATCGCCGACATTCAAGCATGCCGACAAGCTCGAATCGCGCGCGAAAGAGCTCGGCATCACTGATTATGCCTATACCGATAACCCCGTGATCTTCTGGGATCTCTATGGCGAACAAGGGCATCCGATCCGCACCACGGTGTCCGAGATGGGCCCGTTGCTGCTTTCTCGCCTGCTCGATCTCAACGAGACGCAGGAAGGCGTCTTGCAGATCATCTTCCGCTATGCCGACGAGAACGGACTGCTGCTGCTCGACTTTGCCGATCTTACCGCGCTGCTCGCTTGGGCGAACGAGAATGCCGCTGAATTGTCAGGAAAATATGGCAATGTCACCAAGCCATCGGTGGGCTCGATCCAGCGGCAATTGCTCAGCTTTGAAGCACAGGGCGCGGATAACTTCTTCGGTGAGCCAGCACTGGAAATCGACGATTTCCTCAAGGTCGACGATCAGGGCCGCGGCTATGTGAACGTGCTCGCCGCCGACAAGCTGATGCGCAGCCCCAAGCTTTACGCCACCTTCCTCTTGTGGTTGCTCGCGGAACTGTTTGAATCGCTTCCCGAAGTCGGCGATCCGGAGAAGCCCAAGCTGGTGTTCTTCTTCGACGAGGCGCACCTCTTGTTCAACGACGCCCCCAAGGCGCTGCAGGACACCATCGAGCAGGTCGTCCGGCTGATCCGTTCCAAGGGCGTCGGGGTGTTCTTCGTCACCCAGAATCCAGTTGATATTCCAGAAGAAGTTGCAGGTCAGCTGGGCAATCGGGTGCAGCATGCCCTGCGCGCTTTCACCCCGCGCGATCAGCGCGCGATCAAGGCTGCGGCGGAGACCTTCCGGGTCAATCCCAAGCTCGATGTCGAGGCCGTGATTACCGAGCTCAAGGTGGGTGAGGCGCTGGTCTCGACCCTCGACGAAGATGGCGCGCCGACGGTGGTGGAGCGCACGCTGATCAAGCCGCCGCACTCGCGCCTCGGCCCGCTTACCGCAAAAGAACGCGCAATTATTCAGTCGATTAGCCCGGTCGAGGGCAAGTATGATACTCGCGTCGATCGCGAGAGCGCGGCCGAAGTCCTGGCGGCCAAAGCGGCTGATGCGGCGGCGGTGGCCGAGCAGGTCGAGGCGTCCAGTGAGGAAGCGGTGCGCGGTCAGGCCCGCCAGAGCCCGAGCTTGTGGGGCAAGGCCTTGAGCGCAGGGGTAAAAGTCGCGCTTGGCGGGGCGGCCGGAGTGGCGGCAGCCAAGATGACCGGCAAGAAATCCCGCGCCACTCCCGTCGCTTCGGGCGTGAGCTCGGCGGCGGGCTCGATTGCCACCGATCTCGCCGGACCGATCGTCGGACGGTTCGTCCGCAACCTCATCGGCGGGTTGATGCGCTGACCCACCACCACACTCCGCCAGCGCAATGTTTCACATGAAACATCGTTTTGGCGGGGGTCTAGCCGGGGTCTAAACGAGGCTGGCACTATCTGCCATGCCGCTGATCGCGCCGACAACGCCCCTGCGCAAATCCAACATCACCGCGCCCGGTGCTGCGTCCCTTCGCCTGCGGTGATGAAGATCGCGGTGGCGCTTTCGGCCACATCGGCGGTGTGCCACACGCCTGCCGGGTTGATCGCATATTCCCCGGCAGCGAGCGGGGTTGTCAACACGCGGCCGTCAGGAAATTCCTGCACCAGCACCATCGCGCCGTAGG
>JBJTTE010000020.1:0-3700 GCA_046080005.1 Erythrobacter sp. | reverse complement strand
ACAAGGTCGCGCTGTTCGGCTTTGCCCGCCGCCCGCAGATCATGACCCCTTTCATCGGCGATGCGCGCGCGTTCCACCGGTTGCAAAGCGCAGCTGCCGGACTCGACTACGAGCCGGTCGAGCCCAATTTCACGCTCGCACTCGCAACGCTCACTGCCCGGCTCCAGCGCCGTTCTCTGGTGGTGGTGTTCTCCGATTTCACCGATCCTACCGCTGCCGAATTGATGGTCGAAAGCCTCGGACGGCTGGTGAACAAGCATCTGGTGCTGTTCGTGACGATGGCTGACAGCGAGGTCGATGATCTGATCACCGCCCCGCCCGGCGACATAGCCACCCTCGCTCGCTCGGTGACGGCAGACAGCCTCGCACAACAACGCAAGCTCGTGCTGACACGCTTGCGGCGGCTGGGGATCGACGTGCTGGAGGCCCCGTGGGCGAGTATCGGCCCAAGGCTGATTGATCGCTATCTGGCGATCCGCGCAAACGAGGCGATAGGGTAAGGCGCGGATGAAGGCACCGATCATCTCCTCATGGTTCGGACGCGGGGCTGTGGCAGCGCCGCCCGATATCGAAGGCGCGGCGCTGCGCTCTGACCGTTTCCGGCTGGAACGCGAAGGCGATTGGCGCAGGCTGGAGAATATCGTCGCGCGGATGGAAAAGGGCGGCCTGAGGCGGATCGCAGACGAGGATCTGATGGCGCTGCCAGCGCTTTATCGCACGGCAGCATCCAGCCTGTCCGTCGCCCGCGAGACCAGCCTCGATGCCGCCACCCTTGCCTATCTCGAGGCTCTGGTGCAGCGCGCGTGGTATCAGGTCTATGGCCCGCGTCAGGGCTTTGTGCGCTGGCTGCGCGGCTTTTTGCTCGGCGGCTGGAGCCGCGCAGTGCGCGCGCTGTGGCTCGACATCTGCATCGCGCTGTTCGTGATGGTGGCGGGGGCGGTGGTCGGCTGGCTGCTGGTGGCGCAGGACGAGGCCTGGTATTACCGCCTGATGCCTGCCGGGATGGGCGAGGCGCGCGTGCCGGGCGCGAGCCGCGAGCAATTGCTGGAAACCCTTGCCACAGAGAAAAGCGCGGCAGGTCTTGCCGGGTTCGCCGCGCAGCTGTTTAGCAACAATTCGGGGGTGTGCATCCTCGCCTTCGCTCTCGGCTTCGCTTTCGGCATCCCCTCGCTCCTGCTGCTGGTGCATAACCTCGCCTTGCTGGGCGCGCTCTTGTGGCTGTTCAACGGGCAAGGGCTGGTGGTGGAGTTGGCGGCATGGCTTTCCGTCCATGGCACGACCGAGCTATTCGGCATCCTGCTATCGGGCGCGGCTGGCCTGCATATCGGGCGGGCGATGGCCTTTCCGGGCAAGCACTCGGTTCTCGAAGCCGCAGCCACCGCCGGCCGCCGCGCTGCGGTCGTGATGGTGGGAGTGGTGATCATGATGATTGTCGCTGCGCTGCTTGAAGCCTTCCCGCGCCAGCTCGTCGCAGACACCGGCAGCCGCTTCCTCATCGGGGGAACGATGCTGATTTTCTGGCTCGCCTATTTCATCCTTTACCGACCCGCGCCACGCCCCGGCGATACTGCTGGGCAGGAGGCCGGATGAGCCAACGCCAGGCCCTGCCTGCCACCATCCAGGACCGGCGCGCTCGCACGCTCTTGACCCCCGAGGGGCTGGCCTTGCCGATCGCCATCGCGCCGCGCGCGAGCCGGGCGGGCGCGCTGATGATCGACATGGTGATCCTTATCGGCGGGCTGATCATCTTTCAGCTCGTGCTCCTGTGGATCGCTCTGGGGGTGCTCGATGGCACGGCCTTTGATCCCGACCAGATGTCGAGCGCAGCGCTTGAATTCCTCGGGATAGTGTTTGTGCTGTTCGTCTTTGGCGTCTGGTACGGCTATTTTCTGGTGCAGGAGCTAGGCCCGCGCGGGGCAACATTTGGCAAGCGGATCGTTGGCATCCGGATTGCTGCACGCGGAGGCGCGCGGCTCACGCCCGAGGCGGTCATCGCCCGCAATCTCCTGCGCGACATCGAGATCTTCTATCCGCTGGTCGCTCTGCTGGTCCTGAACGTGCTGAGCGAGCAGGGGCAGGAGATCGGCAGCCTTGGCTGGGTGCTGACCGGCTGGTTCATGCTGTTCCTGCTGTTTCCCTTCTTCAACCGCGATGCTCTGCGCGCCGGTGATATCGTTGCCGGGACCTGGGTGGTCGAACGCCCGCGTGCAAAGCTTGCGGCAGTGCTTTCAGCCCAAGGGGCTGCGACCGCTGAAGGCGCGAGCGAGGTCACCGGGGTGCGCTATGATTTCGGCGAGGCTGAGCTGTCGATCTATGGCGAAACGGAGTTGCAGACGCTCGAGCGGATGCTGCGCGATTCGCCGCCCGAGGCTCTGGCTGCCGTCCATGCCACGATCTGCCGCAAGATCAGCTGGGATCCGGGCGCGGGCGATGAAAGGGCTTTTCTCGAAGCCTTCTATGCGCAATTGCGCGAGCGGCTCGAAGCCGACATGCGGTTCGGCAAACGCAAGGCGGACAAGTTCTCATGAGCATCGACAGGCGGCATTTCATCGGCGGTGCGCTCGCGCTTGGCGCATCGGCCTGCATTCCGCCTGACCAAAGCCCGCTCGGCAGGCTGGCGGCGGAGCTGCGGATTATCGAAGCGGCGGGCGATGGCACGCTCGGGGTTGCGCTCTACAACACCGCAACGGGGGTGTCGGTGGGGATCAATCAGGATCGGCGGTTCGGCCATGCCTCATCCTTCAAGTTCTCGGTCGCCGCCATGGTGCTGCAGCGTCATGCCGCAGGCGCAATCGACGCTGACGAGCGGGTGACGTGGACCGAGGCTGACATGCTGAACCCTGCCCCGTTCACGCGCGAGCGGATCGGGAGCGGGGCAACCTTGCGCGAGTTGGCGAGGGCGACGCAGCTGACTTCGGACAATCCGGCGGCCAATATCCTGCTTCGGCGGCTTGGCGGCCCGGCCGGGATGACCGCCTTCTGGCGCAGCATTGGCGACGAGGTCAGCCGGGTTGACCGCTACGAGCCCGAGATGAACATCGTCCCACCCTCCGAATTCCGCGACACCACCACGCCTGCCGCGATGGCGCGCACCGTGGCGAAGATCGTCTATGGCGACGTGCTGCCCGAGCCCGAGCGGGCGGAAATCAAGGGTTGGATGATCGAGACGCAGACCGGCGCAAAGCGGGTGCGCGCGGGCCTGCCCGAAGGCTGGGTGGCGGGCGACAAGACCGGTACCAGCGGGCTGATTGGCACCGACTACAACTATATCGACATCGGGTTTGCCGAGGGGCCGAACGGCGAAGCGCCGATTACCTTCGCATGCTATTTCCGCGCGCGTCAGATCCAGGACGAGATGCTGCCGCGCGGACAGGAGACGCTGGCGCGGGTGGGCCGGATCATCAAGGAATTCGCCGAGCCCGAGCGGGGCCTGCCGGTGGTTGGCAAGCTTTACTGAATCAGAAACCGTTCGCCCTGAGCTTGTCGAAGAGCTGCACTTCTTCTTTGCGACGGTGAGGATGAAGGACAGTGCTTCGACAAGCTCAGCACGAACGGTTCTTGATTAGGGTCCGTACTCAATAAGTGCTGGCGATGTTGCTGATTTGCTGATTCAAGGCTTCCGATGTCAACGGCGGAGTAAAATTCGTCCATTGGGCGGCGCAAAAGTAGGCCAGTTGATCCGGGTGTTGGCGAGCGCCGC
>JBJTTE010000019.1:0-5915 GCA_046080005.1 Erythrobacter sp. | reverse complement strand
ATCGCCCACCGCGCCGCCCTCGATCGCCTCACCCTGCTGCTGGACCGAGAACCCGCGCCCGCGCACCACAATCGTGAGCGCATCGCCGCGCTTGATCGCCGGGGTCTCACGAGCAGCACGAGCGGGGTTTGCGACTGGGTTGACGGCGACGAAAATGCGCCATGCGGTTGGCCCCGCACAGACGACCTCCACCGAGCTGCGCGCCGCACCATGCCAGCTGACCGCCAGCGGCCCGGTGCAGGCTGCGAGCTGCAAGCGCGGATCGCTTGCCATCCGCGCTCCGCCGGGGGTGCCGATGGCTGCACCGGTAAACGCGGCCACCGCGCGGTCGATTGCCGCAGGGTCAGTGGCGGCGCGTGCCTCAGCCGTGAGCGGCGCGTCGCACATGGTCAAAAGGATCGGCAACATCAGCGGGCTGAAACGCCAGCCAGCGTGCCAGAATGCGGTGGTGTCCATCGGTCTTGGTTTTCCTCTGACTGCAACATCTTCGTTGGCGGTGGCAGCAAAGGCCATGCCAAGCCCGGCACTACGCATTCTTGCGGAACGCCCGCGAGGCGGTGCTTAAGCATGGCGGCGTAGGTTGCGAGCCATCGTCATCCACTCCCAGCTTGCGGACATTGTGCTGTGCCATTTTCTTCCAGCTTCTCCCGATCCGCCCGCGCCGAGGCCAAGGCGATTGCCCCCTCCCCCAGCTCCGGGACCCGCGTCCAGGAAGCGCGCCGCATCCTGCTTGAGAAGATCAACGAGTTTGTCATCCGCTACGATCTGGCGGTGACCGCGAGCAACATGTCGACAATTTGCGCTGCGCTCTCGGGATCGCATCCCGAACTTGCCAGCGCGCTGGTCAAGCGCGATGCTGCGGGCGAGCCGATCGACCAGCGATGGCTCGACACGATCGCGCGGCTCGACCCGGATGGGCACAGCCGGATTGCTGCGCTGGAGACGCTATCTGACAAGCTCGAATATGCGCTGATCCGTTTCGCACAGACCGCACGCACGGCGCAGAGCGAGACCAGCGATCATCGCGGCGCGATTGGCGCCCAGATCGACACTTTGTCTGGACCGGAGGATTTCGCGCAGGTGCTTGATCTGTCGCGCGCCATGATTGAGCGGGTCGAGCAAATCGAAGCCGCCATGGCCCGCAGCGAGGCGGAAACCGAGCGACTGCGCGAAAATCTCGCCAAGGCGCGGATCGAAGCCGATGTCGATCACCTTACGGGCCTGCCGAACCGCCGGGCGTTTGAACGGCGACTGGTTTCTGCTGCTATGGAAGCGCGGGAAAAGGGTGAACCGCTCAGCCTGGCGTTCTGCGATCTCGATCACTTCAAGTCGATCAATGACCGGCACGGCCATGAAGCAGGTGACTGGGTCCTATGCACGCTTGTCTCCAGCCTGATCGATTATGCGGGAGACAGCTTCTTTGTCGCGCGCCACGGGGGCGAGGAATTCGTGCTGCTGTTCTACGGCCTCGACAAGCATGCCGCGCATCAGCGGCTTGATGCGATGCGCGCTGCACAGGCGACACGCCAGTTGATGAACCGCGATAATGGCCTGCCCTTCGGCAAGATCACCTTCTCAGGCGGTGTGGCCGAAGTGACCGAAGATGCCGACACCCGCAGCGCACTCGCACGCGCCGATGCGGCGCTCTATCGGGCCAAGCAGCAAGGCCGCAACCGGGTCGAACTGGGCTGACTTCCTCCGACGCAGAGTCACCCCTCCTGCGACGGTTCCGGTGCTTCTGCGATCTGCGTGTCATAGGCTAGACTGGCATAGAGGTCCGCTTCGGCCCCTGCCATGATGATCGTGCGCACCCGCGCGCCGGTGGCGACCGCCTCGCCTGCGAGCGCCTGAGCGCGTGCCCAGGCCGCAGCCTCTCCGCCAGGCCGGTGGACGGTGAAGATCGTCAGCGTCGCACGCGGATCAGGCGTCTGGCTGGCCAGCCATGCAGCGATCCCTGGTCTCCCCGGCACGGGTCGGAACAGCGCCTGTGCGGGCGCAACCTCCGGCATGGCGGGCCCGCGCGTCTCTCCCTGTGGGGCATCGCTATTGGCCTCGGCGCCAGGTAGCGCGGATAGGGTCAGCAGGAACAAGATCAGCGCGAGGTCGGCGAGGATCAGCTGCCAACCATGGCCTGATCGGGCCGGCCCCGTTTGGGCGGTTGCCACGCGGCTCATGCGACGCCCCACAGGTGCGAGCGCGGGTGCTGTGCGGCGGCCTCGCTTCCACCGATCTGCAAGGCAAACCAGTCCGCCAATGCCTCGCGTGCCTGTTCCTCGGCCAGCCCCTGACGCTCAATTGCGCTCGCGAGGGGGAAGCACACCAAGTGGGCCATCAGCGCACCATAGAGCGAGGTTAGCACCGCCGTAGAAACCGCAGCCATAACGACTGCAGTGGCATGGCTGCCGCCATCCCCGGGGGCTAGCTGGGTGAGGCCGTAGAGCGTGCCGATCAGGCCGAACACCGGGGCAAGTTCGCCTGCGCATTGGAACACCTGCATGGCATTGACCCGGCGCTCTTCCTGCGAGGTGCGTTCGGTCCGGTTCAATTTCCGGGCTGAAACGAGCGTGCCTTCCCGCAAGAAGGCCTCGAGCATCAACGGAAATGCGCGGTCGGGCGGGAGCGCGGGCTCGGCGCGGTGCTGCCCTTCGTTTCGAATCACGGCGATGGCCAGCGCCAGCGCCTTGCGGTTTGCCGCAGCCTGAAAGCCACCCCGCGCAAGACCACTGGCCGCGCTCAGCGCTGCGCTGCAATCGCGCCAGCCGCAGCGCGCAAGGGTGGCGAGGATCGTCCCAGCCATGACGATCCCCAATGATCCGGGATCGAACAGCGATGACATTCCGGGCGGCATGACAGGTCCCCTCACAGTGGTAACTGCCTCAGAACGGCGATGGGGCGCACGGATTAAGCCTGCGTTGGGCAGCGGCAGCGGCTTGCCCTGTGGTTGAGCGCATCCGGCAAGCGCTTGCCGCGAGTGCCCGCGCGAGGCGGGAGGCATGAGCCGTTCAAGCGCTTTGGCACGCTTCCTGCTGATCCACGCTCTGACTCGCGGACCATCCGCACCAGACACGAGGCACGAGCGTGAACGAAGGACTATTCGGTATCCATGGCGCAGCCTTGACCTTGCGGTCGCAGCGCATGGGGGTGATTGCGTCGAACATCGCCAACGCCGCCACCCCCGGCTACAAGGCGCGCGACATTGATTTCAACGCGGCGCTCGATGCCCGGCTGGCACAGACGCAGGGCGTGGCCGCTGGCGCCAACCCCGAAACGGCGATGGTGTGGCGGCGTCCAACCATGCCCTCGCTCGATGGCAACACGGTCGAGCTGAACCGCGAACAGGTCGCCTTTGCTGAAAATGCCGTAGCCTATTCGGCAACGCTCAGCTTTGTGCAGGGCAAGGTCAACACCATTACCCGCGCGCTCAAGGGCGAATGACGATGCCCGAGCGCGGCCCCATGACGCTGTTTTCCCTGACCACCCGCGCGATGAGCGCGCAGATGGTGCGGATGAACGCGGCGACCTCGAACCTCGCCAACGCGGATTCGGTGTCGTCCACCGAGGAAGGTGCCTATCGGCCCATTCGCGCGGTGTTTGCGGTTGAGCTGGACCGAGCCTCGGGCCTTGCCGGGGTCATCAGCACCTCCCTTGTGCGCGCCGATACCGCGCCCACCAAGAGCTACGACCCCGGCCACCCGCTCGCGGACGCAAACGGCCATGTCTTCGAAGCGCCCGTCGATGAGACCGCCGAGATGCTCGAGATCATGGAGAGCGCGCGTCAATACCAGAACCTGGTGCAGGCGCTCCAAACCGCCAAGCAGCGGATGCTCGAAACCCTGATGAGCCAGTGATGACCAACTTCTATTCCACCGCACTCAGCCCCGCCGCACAGGCCACGCTGGATCGGCTCAACACTCCCTCGCGGCTCAAGGGCAACGGGCTGGAGACGCTCGATCAGGGCGATTTCCTCAGGCTGCTGACCACCCAGCTGACCTTTCAGGACCCGCTGGAACCCGCCGATAACAAGGACATGCTGGCGCAGATGGCGCAGTTCTCCGCGCTCGCCGCAACCACCGAGAGCGGCGCGACACTGGAGGACATCTCGGCCAAGCTCGACCGGTTGATCGCCGCGCAAGAGGCTGCTGCACGCAATCCGGCCGCCCCGCAAACCTAAGCCCTTTTCACCTGCAAGAGGATCACACCACCATGTCTTTCTTCACCTCCCTATCTGGCCTCAAGAACGCCGAGACCGATCTGCGCGTCATCGCCAACAACATCGCCAATGCCGAAACCGTGGGCTTCAAGAAGAGCTCGGCGCAGTTTGCCGACCTAGTCGCCTCCGGTTCGGCCACTGATCCGCGCCGCAGCCCGGGTATAGGCGCGACCGTTGCCGGGATCTCGCAGGATTTCGTTCTCGGCCCGCTTGAGCAGACCGGGCGTAGCCTTGATCTGGCCATCGACGGTGACGGTTTCTTCGCGCTGTCCAACCCCTTTTCGGGTGACATGACGTTCACCCGCAACGGCAATTTCCGATTGAGTGCCGCAGGCCAACTCGAGGATTCCTGGGGTAACCGCCTGCAGGCCTATCCGGTCGATGCGACAGGTAACCCTACCGCCACGGTTCCCGCCGATGTCGATGTGCCGGTCACCAACGCGGGCGGGGCGTCGCTTGCCAACGTCACTGTCAATGTTCGCGGAATCATCATTGCCGCCTACGCTGATGGCAGCACAAGCCCGGTCGCCCAGGTTGCTCTGGCGACGTTTCCTGCGCCCAATGGGCTGCGCCCGATCGGCCAGACCAAGTGGCAATCGACCGGAGATTCGGGCGCAGCCGTTTTTGGCAATCCCGGCATCGGCAGCTTCGGCGAGATGATCAGCGGGGCGCTCGAGCGTTCCAACGTCGATCTGGCCGAGGAGATGGTTTCGTTGCTCACTGCGCAGCGCAACTTCCAGGCCAACGCGCGGGCCATCGACACCGCGACGCAGATCTCGACAACTGTCATCAACCTGCGCCAGCAATAAGGGCTGATCCGTGGACCGGCTGATCTACACCGCCATGGCCGCGATGAATGCGGCGATTGACCGGCAACGGGTAGTAGCGAATAATCTCGCCAACGCCTTGACCCCGGGCTTTCGCCAGGAAGTCTTCGCGGTCACCCCGGCGACCTTGAAGGACGGTTCGCTCGAGGCCCGTGCCATGGCGCGCGGCAATGTGCGCGGCCCCGACATGAAGGCCGCCCGAGTGGTGCCGACCGGCAATCCGCTCGATGTCGCGCTCGAGGGCAAGGCGTTGATCGCGTACCAGTCGCCTGATCGGCAAGGCGAGGTCTATTCCCGGCGCGGCGACCTGCGGATCGGTGCGTCGGGCGTGCTCGAAAATGGCGAGGGACTGGTTGTCCTCGGCGAGCGAGGCACGCCCATAACTGTGCCTTCGGGCTTCAGCATCAGCCTTGCCACCGATGGTGCCGTGTTCGCCAGCGATCCCGCTGCGCCCAATGCGTCCGCCGAGGCGGTCGACCGCATCCGGCTGGTCAATCCCGAAGGCAGCCCGCTCGCCAAGGGGATCGACGGCTTTCTGAAAGTGCCCAATGGCGGCGTGCTCCCCCCTGACCTTACCGCGCGCCTCATCCCCGGTGGGCTCGAGAACTCGAATGTCGAGACCGCTGATACACTGGTGCAGATGATCGAGGCCCAGCGCGCCTTTGAACAGCGCGCGCGCGTGATCGCGACGGCCGGCGAGCTCGACGAGGTCAGCGGCGGCCTCATGGCACTGCGCTGAGATTTTCCAAGGAGACCTGACCGATGCCTACCTCTGCCCTTCACGTCGCCCGTACCGGGCTTGAGGCGCAGGATGCGCGGATGCGTGTTATCGCCAACAACCTCGCCAATATCGGCACCACCGGCTTCAAGCGCGACCG
>JBJTTE010000018.1:0-3333 GCA_046080005.1 Erythrobacter sp. | reverse complement strand
GCTGCTCGCCCCGCTGGTCGGCGCGATCGGGCAGACCGGCCTCGTCGAGCATGTCATCGGCTTCGAGAATCTGAAGCGCCAGCAATCGGGCAGCTTCGAATGGCACGACTGGACGAGCCTCGTCACCGGAGACGCCGCCGCCGCGCGCGCTGCGGTCGATGCCCGCATCGCTGTGATCGCGCGCGAGGACACCGCCTGCCTCATCTACACCAGCGGCACTGGCGGCGCCCCGCGCGGGGTGATGCAGCACCACGGCTCGATCCTGTGCAACGTCGCGGGCGCGGCGGAGATCCTGATCTCCGACTTCGGCATCAAGGACGAGCGCTTCCTCTCCTTCCTGCCGCTCTCCCACGCCTACGAGCACACCGGCGGGCAATATCTCCCCATCGGGGTGGGGGCGGAGATCTTCTATTCCGAAGGCCTCGAAAAGCTCGCCTCCAACATCGAGGAGACGCGCCCGACCATCATGGTCGTCGTCCCGCGCCTGTTCGAAGTGCTGCGCACGCGGATCATGAAGCAGGTCGAAAAGCAGGGCAAAGTCGCCAACTTCATGATGGACAATGCCCTCAAGATCGCGGGCAATGCGCGTGACGGCAAGAAGCGGCTGCGTGACCGGCCGATGGACTTCCTCGTCGAGAAGACCCTGCGGCCCAAGATCCGTCAGAAATTCGGCGGGCGGATCAAGGCGATGGTGTCGGGCGGGGCACCGCTCAATCCGGAGGTCGGCAACTTCTTCGAGGCGATGGGCCTCACCATGCTGCAAGGCTACGGCCAGACCGAGGCCGGGCCGGTGATCAGCTGCAACCGGCCCAGCGTCGGCCTCAAGATGGACACCGTCGGCCCGGCGATGCGCGGGGTCGAGGTCAGGATCGCCGAGGATGGCGAGATCCTGGTGCGCGGCGAGCTGGTCATGCACGGCTACTGGCGCAACGATGCCGAGACCGCGCGCACGCTTCAGGACGGCTGGCTCCACACCGGCGATATCGGGCACCTCGATCACAAGGGCCGGATCAAGATCACCGACCGCAAGAAGGACATGATCGTCAACGACAAGGGCGACAATATCGCCCCGCAGAAGGTCGAAGGGATGCTGACCCTCCAGCCCGAAATCGCGCAGGCGATGGTGAGCGGGGACAAGCGGCCTTACGTCGTCGGCCTGATCGTGCCCGATGCCGAATGGGCTTTGGAATGGGCGCGGGCCAATGGCGAGAAGTTCGATCTGAAGGCATTGCAGGAGCTGCCCGCCTTCAAAAACGCGGTGCGCGCGGCGGTCGACCGGACCAATGCCGATCTGTCAGTGATCGAGAAGGTCCGCCAATTCGCCTTCGCTGACGAGGCCTTCACCATCGAGAACGAGGAAATGACGCCCTCGATGAAGATCCGCCGCCACAAGATCCGCGAGCGCTATCAGGAGCGGATCGACGGGCTGTATCGCGGCTGAGGCGCGCAGCCCGGGGGGCTGGGTGAAGTTCACGAAGTTCACATTGCAAAACTTGCATTCCTACAGGAATTCTCGTGGTTTTGCATCGGCTTGCGGGCTAAATCCGAAGTTCACATGATTCCGCAACGCGCGGGGGCGAAGTTTACCAAGTTGACACTGTAAACTTCGCGTTCCTACAGGTTTTTGCCCTGCGTTTCAGCGTGTTGTGCGCGAAATGCGAAGTTGACACTGTGCGCGGCGTTGCTCCGGCCGCGTGGGGCTGCGGGCGTGGCGGGGGTAGGGGATCACGATGCGAAAGAGCCGCCCCGGTCTACGCCTCGCAGGCCGTGTAGGAAAATGCGATTCTGCGCTATGCTCGCGGCGGGCAATGAAAGGGGCGGGCGATGAAGGAGGCTGGGCGATGAATTCGGCAATCCGGTTGGCGGCAGCGGCGGTGCTGGTGGCGACAACTCCCTTGGCCGCACAGGCGCAGGCCCCGGCCCAAACCGCTGCCCCCGCCCCGTGGATCGCGCCCGATTTCGCGGTGCCGACGCTGATCGAGGGGCCGGGCTTCAAGCTGGTGCCTCTGGGCCCCGCGCTGACCGAGATCGACTACCGCGCCTACATGAGCTCGATCGCGCACTTGCAGGCGACCTTCACCCGCTCGACCGGCTGGCCGCATGAGGGGCTGACCCTCAAGGACGCGGTGGTCGACATGGAGACCGAAGCAGGCCGTTTCGCCCGCCGCGAATCCTTCGCCTACGCCGTCCTCACCCCCGACGGCACGCGCGAGCGCGGCTGCGTCTATGTCTACCCGAGCAAGGTCCCCGGCCACGACGCGCAGGTGGTGCTGTGGGTGACGGCGGCGGAATACGAGGCAGGCTTCGACGCCGAGCTTTACGCCTGGACGCAAAAATGGCTCGCCCGCGACTGGCCCTTTGCGAAGGTCGCCTACCCCGGCCGCGCGATTGCGTGGGAGGAATGGGATGCGATGGTGGCGAAGAGCAAGGGCGGCTGAGCGGGCGGCCACTCCACTCCTCCATCGTCACCCCGGACTTGCCTGCCCCGGCGCGGGCCGGGGATCGGGGCTTGGCTTCTTCTTCAGCGCAAGCGCCTTGATCTGACCAAGTTGATGGTGAAGCAACTGCTGCGCCCGCTCGATATTGGCAAGTATCTCGAGCATCTCGAGCCGTGTGTAGCTCTTTGGCGGGTGCCGCGTTTCGGCCTTGCCGTCGAATGTGATGTGACTGACGCTGATGCCCTGTGCGGTGGCCTTGATTTCGGCATGCGCCAGCGGGGCGCGGGCCTGATAAATCTGCTCCCACTCCTCGATCCGCTTGAGCGCTACCTTGCCATGACCGCCGAAACTCTGCTCCGCGATGCAGGTGCGCAGGGCCTTGATGCGGTTGCCGGCGAACGGATTGAGCGCCTCTTTCTCCAGCTGCACCCCGGCACCGGCGAGCGTCCGCAGACAATCGGCGATGGAATGCTCGGCCCGCGCGAAAACCTCGAGGCAGCACCCGCGCCAGGCGCAGACCGCAACCGACCACTCGTCCAGTCCGAAGAAGCTGATCTTGCTAACGTCAAAATGCACCGACATGGTGAGAGGTCTAAGCAAAAGCCCTTAAGTCATCGTCACTTCTCGATCTCTCAATAGAGCAGCTCCGCCCTCTCCCGCTGCGCCCTCGCCGCTGCCGTCCACCATGCGAGATCATCCGCAAACCGCAGAAACTGGCGCTCCAGCGACCCCCGAGAAATTCGGGGTGGCCGCTTTCGGGGGCGCGTCCTAGATTTGCGCGCCATGAGCATCGGCACCGACACGCTGACCGAAAAGGAGAAGGACGCGCTGCGCCTGCTGCTGCGCGGGCATGACGCCAAGTCCTCGGCGCGCGCGCTCGGCCTGTCGGTCCACA
>JBJTTE010000017.1:0-3069 GCA_046080005.1 Erythrobacter sp. | reverse complement strand
GCAAAAATCTTGATTTATGCACAACGCCTTCCGCGTGCGCGATTAGCTTTAGGAATCACTCAGCTCTCTCCATATCGCCGACAAGCAGGTCGCCTCGGGGTTCGTCGAGATCGACGGCGCGGACGGTGCGGCGGAAGGTGTCGGCGATATGGAGAGAGCTGAGTGATTCCTAAAGCTAATCGCGCACGCGGAAGGCGTTGTGCATAAATCAAGATTTTTGCAACGCTTCCTAACGCGAAAGAGCGCTGTATGGGCAGACATCGTCCTCGAACGGCACTTGCCGTCGTCGAAACGCTGAGCCTTCGATGATCTCGGGGCGGCTGATCCGGTCCATGCGGAAATGCCGGAAATCGGCGCGGCCTGGGTCCCAAGCGACGAGATACCAGAGCGGCGGCAGGATCAGCATGGCTTGCGGCTCGACTACACGTTGGGTTCGAGCGCCCTTGGCGTCTTGATAGTCGAAGCGGAGAAGCCGCTTTTGCAAGAACGCCGCTTCGAAGGCGGGTAGCAAACTGGGGTCCATCGGACCAACACCTGAGATATCCTGCAGGTGAGACAGCCGCCCGACATGCAGGCAATCCAATAGCGCCCGCAGCTCCCGCACTTTTTCGGATGGCAGCGCCCGCTCGATCTTGGCGAGTCCGGCGTCTGCCAGATCGGAGAAGGGAAAAGCCCGGGCATTGCGGATGGTGGCCACGCTGATCAGAAGCGCAAAAACCTCGACGACCGAAAGCTGCGAAGATGTCTGAAGCGAGCGTGGGTCGAGTTGAAGGCCGCCTCCCCGCCCGCATTCCGAATGGATGACGAACCCTTGGTCGCGGAGTGCGCCGATGTCGCGCAGCACCGTGCGCCGGGAGACGCCGACATCGGCCGCCAGTTCATCGACGGTCGCGGTGGAGCTGCGCCTGAGGCTGCGGATGATGGCGTCGTGGCGGGTCCGGGTGGTCATTGCGGCACCATAGCATAATCGGTGACAATTTATGGCACCGTTCTATCATACGGTCTGAGGGGTCACAACGATAAGGACCAACTTCATGTCACGAAACTTCAATCATCTACTCATCGGAGGAGCACTATTCATGACACTTTCTGCCAGCGCCGACGCCAGCGATCTCGCCATCCTCAACCCGCCGAGCCTCGGCGATCCGACGTCGAAGGGCTACAGCACTGCTGTAATCGTTCCGAAGGGCAAGCGGATCGCGTTCATCTCAGGACAGGGCGGCTTCGACAGCAGGGGCGCGTTGTCGCCCGATTTCGCGACGCAGGTTCGCCAAGCCTATGTAAATCTCGGTGTCGCCCTCGAGGCGATGGAGGCCAAGCCAAATCAGGTTGCGAAGCTGACGGTTTTTGTCGTCCATCATGATATGTCGAAGCTCGGCGTGCTGACAGAGAGCGTGACCAAGATGTTCGGCAAAACCCTCCCGGCGCAAACGCTGATCTCCGTACCGAAGCTGGCGATCGACCCGATGCTGTTCGAGGTCGAGGCGGTCGTCGCCCTCGACTAGCACCAACTCGCCAGAAGCGCGGGCAAGCTTAAAGCTCACAATGATCCCGCTGCAACGCGCCGAACTAAACGAGCGCGTTGCAGCCCGTTCATTTTCAAAACTCGGGAATTCCCGGTTGCATAAGGATGCAGGCATGACGCCAGAGCAATTCAACCACTTTTGCCGTTCTTTGCCGCATGCCAGCCACGTTGTTCAGTGGGGCGGTGCGAATGTGTGGAAGATCGGCGGGAAGCTTTTTGCCGCGATGTGGAGCGACCCGGGAAAGAATGCCGGCATCACCTTCAAGACATCATTGTTGAGCTATGAGATGCTGAGCATCCAGACAGGTTTGCGGCCCGCCCCGTATCTGGCTTCGCGCGGCATCAAGTGGATTCAACGCTATTCCGACGAGAGCATGAGCGACGCGGAACTGAAGGACTATCTGAAGCAAAGCTACAGGCTCGTGCTGGAAGGGCTGCCACGAAAGCAGCGCGAGGCACTGCGGGCAGGAGAATAACGAATAGAGCGGTCCTTTGTTTGCAAAATTCAAGATCTATGCAACAAGCGGGCATCGGTTCGCGGGCCGGCGAAAAGATTAGCCGGTGCGCCTGTTCGCTGCCAAACGCCCAACCTCGACAAGCCCATCAATGAACTTTCGGCGGCGAAGCGCGGCAACTCTTATGGCTCGTCCGGCATCGCGCGCCATGCTTCCCACGGGATGCTCCGGCCGGGGAATCCGACGGTGATGAACGGCCAATCTGTGGTGATCCAGTCCTTTACCTTGGCGTATAGCCTGTCCTCGAAGCCGCTGGCAAGCTGGCTCTCGCGGGCCCAAAGGTACACCTCGGCGTCGAATCCGCGTTTTTGCGTCGGCAAGATATAAACGCAGCCAAGGACGGCGGACTCATCCAAACGCACGACGGTATAGGCAAAAGATCGGCGTCTCTGGAATTCTTTTTGGTGCCAACCAAGATCGATCAGGTTTTGTTCAAGCGTCAGGCCCTCCGGCCATTTGCCGCCTGGCCAATCGTCTTGCAATGCGCGATGCTGGTCATGACGGCATCGTAATCCCTCACCACGTCATTGACCGTAAGCATTCGCAGTCGAAATTCCGATGTTTTGGATGACGCGGGCACCTGGTAGTTGGGGGGAATGAATGGCATGGCGGCTCATCGAGGCTGACAATCGCGAACGTGCAGACTGGTAACACACCCAGCGGTCCAACAAACCCGGGAGGGTTCTGGGGGACCATGTATTCAGCGACGAAGTGCTTTCTCACAATTCAAAATTTCTGCACAAAGCGCAGTTCATTGAAATCACACGCGAATTTTTGTGCGAAAGTCCGGTGCGAAATCCTGATGCGGATCAAGCGCTCACGCTGGCGACTAATCGCGGCTTCGCCCGCAGCATCTTCCCGACTTGCTCAAGCCCAGCCCGCAGCGGATCGTCGAGCAGGTGGGCGTAGCGCTGCGTGGTCTGAACCTGCGTATGGCCGAGGAGCTTTCCGATCATCGGCAGCGTCATGCCGCCTGAAACGAGCAGCGACGCGAAGGTGTGGCGCAGATCGTGGATGCGGACGGCGGGC
>JBJTTE010000016.1:0-3745 GCA_046080005.1 Erythrobacter sp. | reverse complement strand
CCGGACTTGGCACTTGCTGATCTGCGCCGCGAGCTGTTCCGGTGACACTCCCACCAGCGCTGCACCCCGGTGACCTGCCTTTGCCGTCTCCGCCATTGCCAGCTCGAACCCGAACGGCGCAGCGCCACCTTCGCGCGCGCGATCTCTCTCGCTCTGCTCGCCGCTGCAGGCCAACACGGCCAGCATCAGCGGTCCAAGCGGCAACAGAACAGAGAGGCGCGCGCGAGACATGCTGCTTCTTATGCCGCGAGCTTGCGCAAGACATAGTGGAGAATCCCACCGTGGCGGTAATATTCCATCTCGTTGGCGGTATCGATGCGGCACAGCGCAGTGAAGCTGAAGCTTGAACCATCCGCCCGGGTCACTTCGACCGTCACGTCCTGACCCGGCACCAGATCGGCCAGACCGCGAATCGAGAAGGTGTCGTCGGCCTTGAGGCCAAGGCTCTGGCGGGTGTCGCCTTCCTTGAACTGCAACGGCAGCACGCCCATGCCGACAAGGTTGGAGCGGTGGATGCGCTCGAAGCTCTCGACGATCACCATCCGCACGCCGAGCAGGATCGTGCCCTTCGCGGCCCAGTCGCGGCTGGACCCGGTGCCGTATTCCTTGCCGCCGATAACCACCAGCGGCGTGCCATCGTCCTTGTGGCGCATCGCTGCGTCATAGATCGCCATGGTGTCCCCGCCATAGGTCGAGAAGCCGCCTTCGACGCCCGGCACCATCTCGTTCTTGATGCGGATGTTGGCGAAGGTGCCGCGCATCATCACTTCGTGGTGGCCGCGGCGCGAGCCGTAGGAGTTGAAGTCCTTCTTGCTGACCTGATTGCTCATCAGGAACTTGCCGCCGGGGCTGTCTTCCTTGATCGAGCCCGCCGGCGAGATGTGGTCGGTGGTGACCGAATCCCCGAGGATCGCCAGCGGCTTGGCATCGATGATGTCGGTGACCGGCGCCGGGGTCATCGTCATGCCCTCGAAATAGGGCGGGTTGGCGACATAGGTCGATCCGGCGCGCCACTGGTAGGTGTCCGAGGGCTCTACCGTGATCGCCTGCCAGTGCTCGTCGCCGTCATAGACGTTGGCATAGCGCGATTCGAACATCGAGCGGTCAATATTGGCGGCGCGGTGCTCGGCCACTTCGGCGTTGGAGGGCCAGAGGTCGGCGAGCATCACGCCATTGCCGTCCTGGTCCTGCCCGATCGGGGTGGTGGTGATGTCTTCGGTCACCGTGCCCTTCAGCGCATAGGCGACCACCAGCGGCGGCGAGGCGAGGAAGTTGGCGCGCACGTCCGGCGAGACGCGGCCCTCGAAGTTGCGGTTGCCCGAGAGGACCGAGGCAGCGACAATGTCATTGCCGTTGATCGCGGCGCTGATCGGCGCGGCGAGCGGCCCGGAATTGCCGATGCAGGTGGTGCAGCCATAGCCGACAAGGTCGAACCCGACTGCGTCGAGGTGCTCCTGCAGCCCCGACTTGACGAGGTAATCGGTCACCACCTGCGAGCCGGGCGCAAGGCTGGTCTTGACCCAGGGCTTGGGCTTCAGGCCCTTTTCATTGGCTTTCTTCGCCACCAGACCAGCCGCGATCAGCACGTCGGGGTTGGAGGTGTTGGTGCAGGAAGTGATCGCGGCGATCACCACGTCGCCATCGCCAATGTCGTGGTCCTTGCCGTCCACGCCGACACGCGCCGGGCCAGCCTTGC
This sequence comes from Erythrobacter sp., assembly GCA_046080005.1. GTDB lineage: Bacteria > Pseudomonadota > Alphaproteobacteria > Sphingomonadales > Sphingomonadaceae > Erythrobacter. Next base: position 2,049 of record JBJTTE010000016.1, on the reverse strand, counting down.
CATAGACTTTGGTGAGGTCCGAATTGAACAGATCGTCGACTTCGGGGAGGATGACCTTGTCCTGCGGGCGCTTCGGCCCGGCGAGGCTCGGGACGACGGTGAGCATGTCGAGCGAGAGGGTCTTGGTGAAGACCGGCACATTGGCCGGATCAAACCACATGCCCTGCGCCTTGGCATAGGCTTCGACCAGCGCGATGGTCTCTTCGCTGCGGCCGGTCAGGCGCAGATAATCGAGGGTCTTGTCATCAATCCCGAAGAAGCCGCAGGTCGCGCCATATTCGGGGGCCATGTTGGCGATCGTTGCGCGGTCAGCCAGCGTGAGGTTGGCGACACCCGGACCGTAGAACTCGACGAACCGGCCGACGACGCCCACCTGACGCAGCATCTGCACGCAGGTCAGCACGAGGTCTGTGGCGGTCACGCCTTCAGCCATCGCGCCTTCAAGGTAAAAGCCGACCACTTCGGGTATCAGCATCGACACCGGCTGGCCGAGCATCGCCGCTTCCGCCTCGATCCCGCCGACACCCCAGCCGAGCACGCCGAGGCCGTTGATCATGGTGGTGTGGCTGTCAGTGCCGACGCAGGTGTCGGGATAAGCCACCGGCACACCGTCCGGCCCTTCACTCGACCACACAGCGCGCGCCAGATGCTCAAGGTTCACCTGATGGCAGATGCCGGTGCCAGGGGGCACAGCGGTGAAGTTCTGGAAGCTCTTGGAACCCCACTTGAGGAAGTCGTAGCGCTCGGCATTGCGCTCATATTCGAGCGCCATATTGGCTTCCATCGCCTTGGGGTGGCCGAATTCATCGACCATTACCGAGTGGTCGATCACCAGGTTGACCGGCACCAGCGGGTTGATCTTGGCGGTATCGCCGCCAAGCTTTTTGATCGCATCGCGCATCGCGGCAAGGTCGACCACGCAGGGCACGCCGGTGAAGTCCTGCAGCAGCACGCGCGCCGGGCGGTACTGGATTTCCTCGCCAGTGACGGGGTCGTTCTGCCAATCGACCACCGCCTGGATATGCGAACGCCCCACCGTGAAGCCACCATCCTCGAAGCGCAGCAGGTTTTCGAGCAGCACCTTCATCGAGATCGGGAGCTTGCTGATGTCGCCGAGCTGTTCCGCGGCCTTGGCCAGCGAGTAATAGGCATATTGCTTGCCGTTGACGTCAAGCATCTGGCGTGTGCCGAGCGAATCCTGGCCGATTGCGGTCATGGCGGGTCCTCCATCCTTTGATTGTCCCGCCCCCGATCCACCAGTGGGTGGGAATAGTGAGGAACGACCTGCGCCTTCGTGCGCGCGAGGTCAAGGGGGTTGCCCGGCGGCTTTTGGCTTAGGAGGCTGTCGCTCGATCAGCGCTGGCGGGGCGGGTGGCCAGCCAGCAGCCCGTGACGATCAGGGCGGTCCCTGCCAGCGTCGGGATGGTCACTGGTTCGCGGAAAAACAGCCAGCCGAACAGCGCCGCCCAAACGAAGCCGGAATACTCGGTCGGCACCAGCACACTGGCCTCGGCGCGGGCATAGGCCCATGCAATGGCGAGCGATCCCGCGACGGTCAAACCTGCTGCCGCCACCAGCGGAACAAAGGCACCACTGACCGGCGTTTGCCAAAGGAAGGGTGCGAGGGTGAACAGCAAAATCCCGCTAATCGCTGAGTGGAAGGTCGCGATCTCGAGCGGCCCAGCCACCTGCGCCTGCCGTCGGATGACGATGAAGTTATAGGCGTAGAGCAGCGCCGAGACGAGCAAGGCCGCAATGCCCAGCGCGGCGTTTGTGTCGAGCCGACCTTCGCCGATCCGTCCGCCGACTATCACCAATGTGCCCGCAAAGCCGAGCAAGCTGGCAAGAATGGCCGCGCGGCTAATGGTTTCGCCGAGCAGCACGCTGGCGAGGTAAAGCGCGACCAGCGGGGCGATGAAGCTCAACGCAATCGCCTCGGCCAGCGGCAGGATTGTCAGCGAATAGAAGAAGCTGAGAGTCGGTTTCGAAAGTCATTCAGAGCGTGCCAATCGGCGGATCATGAGCATGGCGGCGGCGGCGTAGAGGAAG
>JBJTTE010000015.1:0-5718 GCA_046080005.1 Erythrobacter sp. | reverse complement strand
TCAAATCCGTCTGGTAACGCTTCGAAACCCGCGTATGCTGCGCGCGGGTGGCCGGGGTCCACATCATAATCTCCAGGTTGTCTGCAAAACCCCCGGAATCACAGCAACCTCAGCCGCTCAACCCCTTTCGAAACGGCCTCTAAGGCCAATCGGTGATCCGTGCGCGGCCAGCGGCAGGGGCCGCGAATTGCCGTGCTGTTTGGGATGAAATGGGTTAGGCTCGCGTCTCTATGGCAGTGCTCCAGATCCAGGCAGCGCCGTTCTTTGCGAGCAAGAACCGGGCGTTCTGGAACCTCCAGTTGGCCGGCTGGGGCGCGGCGTTCCTGCTGCGCGCGGTCTCGGCGCTGGCCAACCAGCAATCCTTCGACATTCTCGCGCTGATCCTGGTCACGACCATTACCGGCTTTTCGATCAGCCTGATCCTCTCGGTGATCTATCGCCAGCTGATCCAACAGCAGCCGCTGGTCACCTGGGGGCTGACAGCAGTTGTGCTGTTCTTCGCGGTGCTGCTCCACGCTTCGATCGATGCCTGGGTGCAGGGGGTCTATTACGCGGGCAGCCGCGACACGACCTTCGCCCAGCGGGTGATCGGTCTGCTCTATCTCCCGCTCACTCTGCTCGGCGGGTGGAGCGCGCTCTATTACGCGATCAACTTCTTCCTCACCTTGGAACAGCAGGCTGACCGGCTGGAGCGGCTGGAGGCGCAGACCACCGCCGCGCAGCTCGCGATGCTGCGCTATCAGCTCAATCCGCACTTCCTGTTCAATACCCTCAATTCGATCAGCACTCTGGTGCTGCTCAAGCAGACCGAGCCGGCCAATGCGATGCTCACCCGGCTATCAAGCTTTCTGCGCCACACGCTGATTGCCGAGCCCGGCAGCCAGGTCAGCCTCGCGCAGGAGGTCGAGACGCTCCAGCTTTATCTCGAGATCGAGCGGATGCGGTTCGAGGAGCGCCTGCGCACCCATTTCGAAATCGAGGATGCAGCCCTTACCGCGCAGCTCCCTGCCATGCTGCTGCAACCGCTGGTCGAAAACGCGATTAAATATGCCGTCAGCCCGCAAGAGGAAGGCGCGCGCATTGCGCTGACCGCGCGGGTGATCGGAGACCGGCTGCGACTGACCGTCGAGGATACCGGGCCGGGGCTGGATGATGGCCCCCGCTTCATCGCCAATGAACCTGCGCCGGGTCGGCCCGTCTCCACCGGGGTCGGTCTTCCCAATATTCGCAACCGTCTGGCGCAGGCCTATGGCGATAATCACCTGTTTGAAACCCGTTCGGAAGCTGGGGGCGGCTTTACCGTATTGATTGAAATCCCCTTCACCCGGGCTGATGTAGCCATACCTGATCCCATGCCAGCCACCGCTGGTGTGACCGCTCAGGCCGACAACATCATTCCGCTCAATCCCCCCCCCAGAACGATCGGAACCACTGCATGACGATCCGAACCATCCTTGTCGACGACGAGAAGCTCGCCATTCAGGGCCTGCAACTGCGGCTCGAACCGTTCGAGGATATCGAAATCATCGATACCTGCGTCAACGGGCGCGAGGCCATCCGCAAGATCAAGACCGAGAAGCCCGATCTGGTGTTCCTCGATATCCAGATGCCGGGGTTTGACGGCTTTTCGGTGGTCAAGGGCGTGATGGATATCGAGCCGCCGCTGTTTGTCTTCGTCACCGCTTTCGAGGAACATGCGATCCGCGCGTTCGAGGCCAATGCGGTCAATTACCTGATGAAGCCGGTGGACGAGCAGAAGCTCGCCGACACCATCGAGCGCGTGCGCCAGCGGCTGGCCGAGAAGAAATCAGCCGAGGATGCGGGGCAATTGCTTGATGTGCTCGCCGAAGTCGCGCCCGAGCGCGCGGCGGACTTCGTTGAAACCGCCGCGCCCGCCGCCGAAAGCGCCGACCGGTTCGAAAAGCTCATCAACGTCAAGGATCGCGGGCAGATCTTCCGCGTCGAGGTCGATACCATCGAGCATATCGAGGCGGCGGGCGACTATATGATCATCTCGACCGGCGACAATTCGCTGGTGCTGCGCGAGACGATGAAGGATCTTGAGCGCAGGCTCGATCCGCGCAAGTTCCAGCGGGTGCACCGCTCGACCATCGTCAATCTCGATATGGTGCGGCAGGTGAAGCCGCATACCAACGGCGAGTGCTTCCTGGTGCTGGAAAGCGGCGCCGAGGTGAAGGTGAGCCGGTCGTATCGGGATGTGGTGGCGCGGTTCGTGCACTGACCTCTCCCCGCCCCGGGCTTGACCCGGGGCCCAGCTTTTTTGCGTTCCTGGGGCCAAGGAAAAGATGCGCGGGGCCCCGGGTCAAGCCCGGGGGGTATAGCGATAGCGCAAAGAATAACTCAATTTGACCACACCCGTCGGATATTCTGGGTTTAGCTAGCGTGCGTTTGGTCTGCTTCTGGGGGTTGGCAAACGAACGCGCTATGGCCGAAAGTGGGTGGAAACCGGAATGTCTGCTCCGCGTCCCCCCGTCACGCCTCCATCCAAGCTCTGACCCTTTCAAAGTTCCCAGCTACCCAGTCCGAAGCGTTGATCGAGACATAAGCTAGCCCAAGGTCGCCACAGATCCACCCAGTCGCTGCGTCTTAGGCAAGCTGGAACAGTAGGATGTGCTCTTTTTTCAGCGGAGCGCCATAGACCGTGTCGATTTGCCCGCCGAGCTTGTGGGGCTTGTCGCGTTCGAGATTTCGCAACCGTGGCTCGAGATTGGCCGCCGTATCCGGGTCGAGTCCATCGGCCGAGGCCGACGAACTGACATTGGTGTCGAGCACCTCCCAAGGCAGGACTCTGTCGAGGCTGTCGACGATGGCGAGCGGGGCGGCCAAGGTTCACCTCAAGCCACAGCCACGCCTCTTGGGCGACGTTGATGTCGTCGGAGCGAATGACGATCGGTGGGGCAAGTTTGGGTGGGGATGATGTCACCCTCGCTCGCACCAATCCGGACTTGCCGGGGAAGCGCTGGGCTCACCCGGCAACGCCTTCGGGTCTCTTGCGGCCCCTGCGTTGGCAATCGCTCATAAGCCATGAGGTCAGGAGCGGTCGGTGCGCCCGTTATGCCGTTTGCGCCGTTATCGGTGCCGACAACAATTCGCGATCAAAGTGTCAGCCACCAGCGGTACCGACAATCGCTGCAACCAGCGCCAGCACCCCTCCGCTCAGACCAACCAAGGTCCCAAACCTGAGATCGGTGCTTGGGCCGCCGATGGACGTGCCCGGGGGAGGACCGTCAAACATGGTCGCCGCCCATGGCGCCAGCGGCCGGGCCGGTTCGGCCGATCGCGTCTCCGCCGCGCGGAACTGTCCCAGCCTGTCGAAATGGTCGGCAAGCAGGTAATATGCCGTCACCCGGTGGGGCGAGGTGGAGTCGCTCATCCGCTCGCCAACAGCGGCGATGGCCGAATCGAGCGCGGCGTCAGGCTCGGTCAGGCCGAGCGTCTTCTTGCAGAAACTTTCGCGCACACGGCGTGTCTCGGCCGGATTGCCGAACGAGACGAGCGGCGTGTCGCGGGTTTTGAGCGCTACCATAGAATGATGCACGATTCCGGCGATCGCGCCGTTATCGGCACCGGGAACATACCGCTTTACGTCATCCGCCCAGTCGATGGCAGGAGCTTCATTGGACATATGGACCTTCCTCGCTCCGGTTAGGAGTCTTTGTTGCCGATCCCGCTGGTCTTCTAACAGAGGTTGGGTGCAAGCCCAAATCTTTCTCGCACCTCCGCCTTGATTATGAATTGTCATAGACCCGGATTGGCCCCGTTGGCGCTCTCGAGAGGGGCAACCGGTCACGCTTGGAACGGACACAGACGTGCGCGAGTGCATGACGGGTCAACGAGCCGATCGATCGAGTGCTGGAGGTGGTCTGCCGGAAATGCCGTTCGAGGTTGAAGCTGTAGAACAACGCGTCCTGCGCCACGGCTCACTCCCGTTCGTCCCGTTAGACCACCACTGGATCGACCAACACCCATCGGAAAGTCGAGGACGTTGGCAAAATTATTTGACATTGCAATATGTTCAACAGAGTTGACGTTTCTCCCACAAAATGCAACATTGACCTTGCATTAGGCCGCTCATCCGACTCGATGCCTATGGCCGTATTCGCTATTTCCTGATGCGGATCATGGAGAATGCCACAACCACGCTAGTTGCATCCCAAGGGAACAAGGCTGGGGTCATTACCAAGTTTCCGCGAATGCCGTAACCGATCAAGGAGGTTCGCCACATGGCAGGTGATGACACAAAAGTTTACCCCACCGGGCTGACGGAAGCGCAGGCCCTAGAAATCAACGACGGGCTGAAATGGGGTACGCGGATTTACTTCGCCATTGCCCTCTCCGCTCACGCGCTGGCGTTCGTTTTGACGCCGTGGCTCAAATAAGGGAGGCCCGACGATGAAAGAAGGTCGGATTTTCCTCTATGTCAGCCCGAATGTGATCATTCCGATCATGTTCCTCGTTATGGTGCTGACGTCTCTCTCGGTCCATTACTCCATTCTCACCAACACCACCTGGATGAGCGATTTCTTCCAGGGTGCCGCTGCTCCTGCCGAGGCTGCTGCAGCACCGGCTGAATAAGGCACAGCAGGCCCGCAGGGGCCTGAGGCTTGCACATTCCATTCAGCCCGCGAGGACTGTGTGGACCACCCAATAGGGAAGGCCCGGCCCACAAGCGCCGGGTCTTTCTTTGTTTGCCTCAGACACGGGCTCCGCCAGCAGCCGAAGCCGACCAGAAAACGCGCAACCGGTGCGCCCGCAGGCGCATTGGCGGAATAGCTCAGACGCGCGGCAACAGCTCGGCCTGTTCCTGCCGGCGGTGCAGGAGCGGCACCATGATGATGAGCACCGCAGCCAGCAGGACCAGTTCCAGCGCGTAGACCAGAACATAGCCGGAGATCGCCGGGGGCCATCCTTCAATGATCACAAGGCCGCGGGCGAGGTCGCGCACCACGCCGCCAATCGCCGCGCCTGCTCCGGCCGCGGTTGCCTGCACCGCGCCCCATGCTCCGAGCGCCATGCCGACCTGGCCGTTGGGCGCATCGCGCATCGTGGCGGTCAGCGTGCCGTGGCCGAACAGGCCGGCACCGCACCCGATCATCAGGACGCCGACCGAGAACAGCGCGACCGATTGCATCGGCGCTGCGACAATGATCATCGCAAAGCCGGGCACGCCCAGCAGTGCGCCTGCCCCTGCCAGCCTGACAGGATCGCTGCCGCGGCTGAGGATCTGCGATGCGATCGTGAAGCCCACTAGGCTGCCCCCCGCCAGGATCGCGGTAAGCCGGGTTGTCATGCCCACCCCGAGGCCGAGCGCCTGACCGCCATATGGCTCGATCAGCACGTCCGACATTGTGAAGGCCAGCGTCCCGATCCCGATCACCATCAGGCGGCGCAGCGCTTGCCGCTGGACGATGAAGCTGTCCCAGCTTTCTCGGAAAGTCCCGGTCATGGCTGCCGGATCGGTTGGCGGCGGGCTCGAATTGAGTGCCTCCTGCTTCCAACTGGCGACAAGGTTCAGGAAAACGGTGACCACGGCGCAGCCCTGGATCACCTGGATCAGCCGCCCGGGGCTGAAATCGGCGAGAAAGGCACCGAACGCCAGCGCCGAGACAATTGATCCCAGCAGCAGGCTGACATACATCAGCCCGACAACATTGGCCTGCTGGTCCTCGTGCGCCAGATCGGTGGCAAGGGCAAGGC